>CAZQVV010000001.1:0-43524 GCA_964596835.1 uncultured Thiohalophilus sp.
GACCTACGATCAATACACGTATGATGATTTTGGTGATTTGACCCAGGTTGCCGATTTGGATTACCGAATTCCGGGGACAGTATACCTATTAAAAGATATTCTGGAATCAGAGAAGGAGAACAAGAAATTAAAAGGTCAGAACACTTGAAAACCTATGGGACAATTCCGGGGACAGTATACCCGGACATTATTAGGGACATTAGGATAATTAAAGGGGTCGGAGTGATTTAAAATAAATCACTCCGACCCCTTAAACTAGCCCCCTTAAACTTTCTGAGCCCTTAAACTTTGCAAACTGAAGATGTCTCATTTGAACTGAAAATACCCCGAGATCGCAACGGTCTGAATAAAGATGAGCCGCTTATTTATGCCGGAAGCAGTCCGTGGTGTGATCATTAACCATGCCTATGGATTGCATGTAAGCATAACAGATGGTGCTGCCGACAAACTTGAAGCCGCGTTTTTTTAGATCCCGGCTCATGCTGTCAGACGCGGCGGTGGTCACGGGGACATCTTCGGTTTTTTTCCAGCGATTAATAATCGGCTTGCCGCCGATAAATTGCCAGATGTAGTCGGCAAAGTTACCGTATTCCTTTTGCACCGCCAGATAAGCGCGGGCGTTATTGACGGTGGCGTTGACTTTTAGCCGGTTGCGTACAATGGCCGGGTTTTGAAGCAGTGTTTCGATTTTCTTTTCAGAAAAATGCGCTATTTTCTGTGCATCAAATTGGGCAAAGGCCTTGCGATAGCCCTCACGTTTTTTAAGAATGGTGAGCCAGCTTAATCCGGCCTGTGCGCCTTCGAGAATCAGCATTTCAAACAGACGCTGATCATCATAACAGGGTACGCCCCATTCATGGTCGTGGTAATCGATATAGATTGGATCATCGGTGACCCAGCGGCAGCGTGGTTTATGTTTCATTTTCTATCCTGTAACCCTGGGCAGTTGCATGGTGAGACAGTGCAGGCTGCCGTACTGCTGAATAATGGGCAGGCAGTTAATACCGATAATCTGCCTGTCTGGAAAACAGACCTGTAGATTGCCCCGTGCGATTTCATCGGCGGGATCATCATACAGAGGGACCAGCACGGCCTTGTTACTAATTAAAAAATTGGCGTAGCTGGCAGGCAGGCGTTGGCCATCTTTATGATATATCGCCCGCGGGATGGGTAGGGGGACGAATGTATATGCTTTTCCGGTGCAGGTGCGAAAGGCGGCGAGTTCCTGTTTCATCGCCTGCAGTGCTGCGAAGTGTTCATCGGCCTCATCGTCACAACAGGTATAGGCAATCGTAGCCGGGTCGCAGAAGCGGGCCAGCATATCGATATGGCTGTCGGTATCATCACCCCGTAGCCAGCCGTGCTGTAGCCAGAGCACACGTTGTATACCCAGGTATTGATTCAGCCGGTGTTCGATTCCGGCCTGATCTAACGAAGGATTGCGCGTGGGGCTGAGCAGGCAGGCGGTGGTTAACAGTGTCCCTTGCCCGTCAGTATCGATACTGCCACCTTCGAGTACAAAGGGCAGGGTGGTGAATGGAGTCTCGTCAAAGGCGCCTTGCCTGTACAGGGCACGGCTGAGTTGATTATCCTTTTGCGCCGGGTATTTCCCCCCCCAACCGTTGAATTCAAAATCCAGTAAATGAGTATGGCCGTTTTCAATTACCGCTATCGGGCCATGATCCCGCGCCCAGCAATCGTTTGAGGCATGAACAAAAATAGATACGCGCTTGCGGGGAATGTGTGCGACTTCAAGTTTTTTCAGTACTGATTTTTTGTGAGACTCATCGCAGCAGGTAATGATCAGCTGTTCACAGGCGCTAATGGCCTGGGCAATTTCAATAAAGACCGACTCGGCCTCAGCCAGATTTGTCCCCCAGTCCGTGGCAGCATGAGGCCAGGTCAGCATAATAGCGCTTTGCGGCGCCCATTCGGCAGGTAAGGTGGTCAGGGTGTCAGACTCTGAAAATAATGGTGCTATTCCTGGGGTTCTCTTTGTAGCAGGTTGTCCCTGTCTGTTGCGCTTGGCTCAGCCCAGTCGATGGGCGCTTTCTCTCAGGGCGCAGGTTGAGTGACAACGGCGTGAATGACGTACTGGTATTCGAAGTAAACAATAAAATCCTTATAAATCCAGCGCGTGATGGGCGGAGTGCCGACCTTAGCCAGTTTCTTGTCGGGTGGGCCGAAGCGTTTTGTTACCCCGGCCATGGTCATGCCGCGTCCCGGCAGGTCGATGCTGTAACTTCCCGCATTGGTTTTCGCCTTTTCGGGCATGGCGATAGTATCGGCCCGTACCGAATTAAGATATAGCCCGAAAACAAGGGCGGGAAGAATGAATAATTTAAGCAGCCAGCGCATGCATTTCTCCTTCGCAACGTTATCATGCAGGAATAGTGTAAAATAATAGTCTATCAAAGGCTTACACGCAAAACCTGAACTATTTTAAAGAATTGCTCCACAATGAACAATCTTTAAGCTTTTATGCATGAGGTACCCCCACGAATATTTTCTAACAGTCAAAAGCTTATCTGTCCGCCAATAAACGCGAATATACGCCAATAAAGGCAAACGCATTCATGGTTGTATTCTGCGCTTCAGGCACGTCAACATAAAATATGGGCGTATATTCGCGTTTATTGGCGGACATTTCTTTCATAGGTTTAATTTTAAACATTATTTTGTGGGGATCCCTCAGCTTTTATGCATTATTTCCCTGAACTCATTCCCGCCATCCTGATTCGCCGCTACCAGCGTTTTTTAGCCGATGTGCGCTTGGAAACCGGTGAGGAAATTACTGTGCATACGCCCAATACCGGGCGCATGCGGGGTCTAACCGGGCCGGGCAGCCGAATCTGGTTAAAAGATAGTCAGAACCCGAAACGTAAATATCGCTACAGTTGGGTGATAGCCAGTGCCGATACGGGTATCGCGGTGGGGGTAGATACCCTGCTGGCCAACCGGCTGGTCGTGGAGGGTATTAAAACGGGGAGCATTGCAGAGCTTCAGGGCTATGCCAGTTTGCAAACAGAAGTGCGTTACGGAAGTGAAAACAGCCGCATTGATATCCTCTTACAAAACAGGGGTAAAGCCTGCTATGTGGAAGTGAAAAATGTCACCGCCGTGCTGGAGCCGGGCAGAGCTATTTTTCCTGATGCCGTGAGCGAGCGGGGCCGTAAGCATCTACGGGAGCTGATATTGATGAAACAGCAGGGCGCGCGGGCGGTGATATTTTTCTGCGTGACGCGGGAAGATGCGCAAGTATTTTGTCCGGCGGATGAAATTGATCCTGAATACGGGTTCGGTTTGCGTCAGGCGGTTGCCGCCGGGGTCGAAATCCTGGTCTATCGGGCACGGGTTTCAGCAGCGGAAATCTTCCTGCATGTCCGCCTGCCCGTGGACCTGTCGGGATGATAGTCGGGGGTGGACAGAATAAAATTTTAACCCGCCTGGAGGAGGGGAGGGATTTCTCAGAATAAGATATTGTTGCAGCTCCGCTGCCGATGAACCTGCCGCTCTGATGGAGGTCTCATTTATAATCCGCTCAATTTGTGCTTTAATGCCTGCCCATGTATAAACCGCTCGAACTCTTTATTGGCCTGCGCTATACCCGCGCTAAGCGTCGCAATCATTTTATTTCGTTTATTTCGCTGACTTCAATGTTTGGTATTACTCTGGGCGTGATGGCCCTGATTACGGTTTTGTCGGTGATGAACGGGTTTGAGAAAGAAGTGCGCGAACGCATCCTGGATATGGTCTCTCACTTGACTATCACCCAATACCAGGACAGCTTGCCGGGCTGGTCCGACGTGGTGAAGCTGGCGAAAGAGCAGCCTCATGTGTTGGCCGCAGCACCCTATGTGGAAGCGCAAGGCATGCTGATTCATGGCACTCATGTCAACGGCAGCATCATTCGCGGCATATTACCGGCCATGGAACCCTCGGTATCCAATGTCGGGAAGCACATGATCGAGGGGCATTTGAGTGATTTAATTCCGGGGCAGTTCGGCATTATTCTGGGACGGGATCTGGCACGTATTCTTGATGTCCATGTGGGCGGCAAGGTAACGCTGGTGACGCCCAGCGCCGAGGTTACCCCGGCGGGGGTGGTGCCGCGACTGAAACGCTTCACGGTGGTGGGTATTTTTTATATTGGCATGTATGAATATGACAGCAGTATGGCGCTGGTGCAAATGAATGATGCACGCCGGGTGTTTCATCTGGACAATGGGGTCTCGGGAGTGCGTCTGAAGCTGGATGATTTATTCCGTGCCCCACAGGTGCGCTTTGAGTTGCAGAAAACCGAACTGGGACAGTACTGGATTCGAGACTGGAGTTCCTACCACGCCAACTGGTTTCATGCGGTAAAAATCGAGAAACGTATGATTTTTCTGTTGCTGCTGCTGATCGTGGCGGTGGCGGCCTTCAATATTGTCTCGACACTGGTGATGATGGTGACGGACAAGGAGAGCGATATCGCTATTCTGCGCACCCTGGGTATGTCGCCGACCAGTATTCTGAAAATTTTCATGGTCCAGGGCACATTGATCGGCGTGATCGGCACCTTGCTGGGTATTGCACTGGGGGTCAGCCTTTCGCTCAATATGGAAACCGTGGTCCCTTTTATCGAGCACCTGTTTGGTGTTCATTTTCTGGATCCCGGCGTCTATTACATTAACGAATTGCCCTCGGATCTGCACTGGAGCGATGTCTGGATGATTAGCTCGGTTTCCCTTTTGATGGGCGTACTGGCGACTCTGTACCCGGCCTGGCGAGCAAGCCGTACCCAGCCAGCGGAAGCCTTACGTTATGAGTGATAACGGGCATATAGTCCTGCGCTGCGAGGGTCTGAGTAAAATTTTTAATGAAGGCCCCGCGCGGGTTGAGGTATTAAAAAACGTTGATCTTGTTTTGCAGCGGGGCGAACAGCTTGCCATCGTGGGCGCTTCCGGCTCGGGTAAAAGCACCCTGCTGCAGCTACTCGGTGGGCTGGATACCCCCACGACGGGTCGGGTCGAGATTGATGGTAAAAATATGGCGGATCTCAATTCCACTGCTCGCGGTCATCTGCGAAATCGGGCCCTGGGTTTTGTATATCAGCTCCACCATCTGCTGCTGGAGTTCAGCGCACTGGAAAATATTGCCATGCCCTTGCTGATTCGCGGAGACCGACCCGCCGATGCGTCTATTGCTGCGGCAAAGATGCTGGAACGGGTCGGTATGGGGCATCGTCAGGCCCACAAGCCCACCGAACTTTCCGGCGGCGAGCGTCAGCGGGTGGCGCTGGCGCGGGCGCTAATCACTCGACCTCTGTGTGTGCTGGCCGATGAGCCGACCGGTAATCTGGACACCCGAGCAGCCGAAAGCGTTTATCAGCTGATGCTGGAACTGAACCAGGAATTTCATACCAGTTTCATTATTGTTACCCACGATACCCGTTTTGCCGAAAAAATGGATCGGATCTGTACGCTAGTGGATGGTGTGCTGCAATAACATGACAGGCATCAGGTTTATTATATTGTTTATTTTGTCTGTATCCTTGAGAAAGCATGTGATTCATTGTTAGACTCTTTTTCTTATGCAGCGTTTAATCATTAAAATCATAGTGCTCTTTCTTTTGCTCAGCAATCTTTCCTGGGCCGCAGAGCTGAGTGAGTCACTGGTTGTGTTTCAGCAGAATCATGATGTCAGCATGCATAGCGCCAACGGCAATCCTGCTCATGTCCCCTCTGATGAATGTTGCCATAGTGCTGCGCATTTCGTGGGTATTTTTTCCGAAGCCATTATTTTTTTACCGGTACTCAATGGCAGTTACAAATCGGTTTCAGTTAAACATCGCTATTTCATAAGCCGGCAACCGCCAACGCCTCCTCCTACGGCATAAATTCTGATCTATATTTATTGACTCTTGTCTGTCATTTCAGGTGACAGATGCAATTGTACGATTGTTACTCAGGATTTAAACCATGTTTAAAAAATCATTGCTGATGTCGGTATTACTAAGCAGCTGTCTTTGTGCGCCATTGTTAGCGGAAGAGGGCGTGGCTGCAGGCCAGGAAAAAATCAAACTCGACAGTATTGCCCCCCCTGCACTTACGCGGGTACTGCGAGCCGTTATTCGCCAACACCCTCGAAAACGTGCTGCCCAGGCCAGCCTGGAAGCCAGCCGTGCCGCCGTGCGTGCGGCGGGTAATGCTCTGTATAACCCGCAGCTTGAAATCGACTCGGAAAATGCAAGTACTAATACCTCCTATATTCAATTGAGTCAGACCCTGGATATGGGTGATCGGCGGGGATCACGCACCCGTGTTGCGCAGTCACGTCTGCTTAAGGCCGGCGCTGATTATGATATGGCGCTGCAGGATCTGACACATGATCTTTTGACAGCGATTGCCAAGAAGCGCACTCAGGACGAATTGGCAACACTGGCAGGACAAGGCTTGCAGTTGATGCGGGGGTTTGCCAATGTTGCTGAGCGGCGTTATCAGGCTGGTGATCTCAATCAGGTGGAACTGGCTCTGGCGCGACTGGCTTATGCCGAAGCTCTAATGACGCATGCCCAGGCACTGTCCGATGCGGCAGCAGCAAAGGAAGCCTTGCGTGCGCTTTTTATTCGTTTGCCCAATAGCTTGCCAGCGCTGCCCGATGAATTGCCCGATGCGCGCCTGCCGGGTGATCGTGATGGCTTTATTCGCAGTTTACCGGTTATGCGGGCGCTTGAGGCGAGCGTATCAGCAAAACGCTATACGGTGAAACTCAGAAAAAGTGAACGCAGCTGGGATCCCACGATTGCCCTGCGTGGCGGCAAGGAAGACAGCGATACCCTGGTGGGCGCCACCCTGACCATCCCTTTAAATATTCGCAACCCCTATCGGGCGGAAGTGGAAGAAGCACAGCAGGATTTAATCAGCAGTGAGCAGTTGGCGCAACAGACGTTCCTCGATCAGCGCGCCCGGGTACTGGCGACGACGGAACGTTATCGCCTGTTACAACAAGCCTGGAACGACTGGAAAAAGACCGGGCGTGTAAGCGTTAACCGGCAGTTGAGTTTGATTAAAAAGCTCTGGCGTGCAGGTGATATGAGCACCACGGAATATCTTGTTCAGTTGAAACAGGCACTGGATACCCAGGCTGCCGGTTATGAGTTACGCGGCCGGGCCTGGCAGGCAGGCTTTGACTGGTTACGGGTAACGGGCAGTATCAATGAGTGGTTGCAAGTTAATCGTTGAGGCGCCTGTCAGTGAAATTTGACCGTGGTGACTAGATCCTGCTAAAAATGTATAATTAGTTGACCGCGGGGATTCAAGACGCCATTCGAAACAGATCTTGATGCTAGTTGCTGAGTAAAACTAAACGCCTGCATTCCATGAGATGAATGAGCCAAAGGTTATTATCAAAGTTTCAGCACTTCATAGAAACGTCCTGCCAAAAATGCCCGTTTGGTGATGGGTGCGGTCATTATCAAACACAAGCTGTGCTTGAGCTATGAAGAGACCGTGCAACAGATCCTGGAGAATCCGTATTTACAGTACTTCGTGGATCTGGGGGGAATCGGGTCCACCGTGTTCGGATAAGCGGGACGCTTCAGCACAAATTGAAGGACACCACAAGGAGCAGAAACGATTTCCTGCTGATGAACCTATTGGTGGTGCTGCGGGTCTTTTTTTGCCTTTGAAAAAGGGTGGCGGCAGGGACTTTTGTATCGCAGAAAGGCCTGCTCGGTTGCACCCTCCCCGATCAGCAGTACGGTATGAGAAACGGAACGGTATGCGAGTCGGCATTCATACGCCATCAAAGGTTTGGTACGGCGCCATAGGCACCTGCATGATACTTAGCGTATAGGTTGTCATCCCGCCGGATGCCTTTCATATCGCCCAGTCTCCATGCCTCGCTGAATCCGTTGGGATCTTTCTCTATGAGCAGTACCTGATCTTTCTGCAAGTCGTTCAATACTTCATGCGCATGGCAGGTAAAGATAATTTGCGCATTATGTGGGTTGCGTTCGCGATCAATAAACAGATCAAGCATGGCGGTAATCATCTCTGGATGCAGATCCGCCTCCATTTCATCAATGATGACAATGCCACCGTGTTCCAATGTCGGCAGAATTTTCTCAAGCAACACAAATGCCGCCTGGGTACCGCTGGATTCATACCAGAACGGCAACTTCTGCACCTGGTCACCCATTTTATGCACACCAAAGAGAATATTGGCCTCCTCGCTCTTGCCAGTTTCCTTTTCCACAACCTTGCGGGATTCAATGATAACTTCGGAAAGACCGAGATCCAGTCGACTCAAGAGCTCAGACATCTGCGCACGCAAAGCCGGTCGACCATGAAAGAATTCTGTAGCGTCAAACACATCGCTGGTCTTGAAGTGATTCCGGCCGCCGTAGTTCACATTGGTATAAAACCGGGAAAAGTAGCTGACCAGTGCACGAGCGCAAGGCACATTGTACTGGGCAGCCGTGGCAATCAAAGATGCATTGGGGCGAACCTTGGCGGCTTCCCTGGCGGAGAAACCAAACTTCTGCTGCCGAATATCATAACCCGAGCCCGACTCAGACCAGTCACGGCGAAAAATAAAGCTGAAGAACTTGCTGGTTTTGAGATGCAACGACTCATGTACGACTCGTACCGGGTTGATGATCAAAGAATAGCGGTAACACTGACCCTCATTCTCGAACTCAATCTCGAACTCGCTGTTCTTCTCGTCCGAGAAAAAATGAGCCTGAATCGGAATCTCATCCTCAGGTTTGCTGGCGGTAAACGAATGCGCGACAAACCAGCTCAGGAAAGCCAACGGCTTTAATACGTTGGTTTTGCCCGAAGCATTTGGACCGATTGCTGCAACCACCTTCGATAGACGAGCACCGCCTGGACTCTCGAAGATGGTCAAGTTCTACCACTTGACCATCTTGTTCAGGCACCCAAGTATGCATCCATTTGTGACGTTGGCTGCAATATATATGATAACAATAGGGATCATTAACATCTTCACGAGACATGTTCTCCAATAGGATATGACTTCCTGCATCTCTAAGAGATACCGCCTCCGATTTCGTCGCTGCCTCGACACCCTTTCTTAATAGAAGGAGGCCCTTCGCATTCTGGATGTACAAATTGCTCGCATCAAGTGATTCAGCCTGGTTGAGATAGTTTTCGGCATATGTGAGATTCCCTGCTTTCAGTTCCAAAGATCCGTACTGTAACCAAAACTGTGCGTCTGACTTAAACTGACCGGCGATAGCATCATAAATGGATCGCGCTTGCTCGATGTCCTCGCAGGCAGCACCTGATCTTTCTGCAAATCGTTCAATACCTCATGCGCATGGCAGGTAAAAATAATTTGTGGAAGTGCCTAAAAGCCTGCCCCCCCCAGGGCAGAGCCTCAATATGATGGATCTGAATTGAAACAAAGTAAATACAAACATTGACAATCTTTGTATTTGATGCCATGTTCATCTACAGACTCATTTGGTCTGGAGAAAACCATGCATATCTCTCTTACCCCAGAACTGGAAACCCGCATTAAATCCAGGGTTGAAAGCGGTCTATACAACAATGCCAGTGAAGTTATCCGCGAAGCATTGCGCTTTATGGACACCCATGAAGACTGGATTCACGAAATCAAACTAGCGCAGCTTCGCGAGCAGCTTAAAGCCAGTGTCGACCAACTGGATCAAGGCGAAGGTATTGTCATCAAATCTAAAGGTGTCCTGGACAAGCTGTTTGAAGACATCAAGGGATAACCAGGCCAGGTGAGTTCCTATAACCTGATCATCGCGCCGCTGGCAAAGCATGATCTGAAACATATCTATGATTACGGCGTCAGCAACCGGGGAGCCAGGCAAGCGTCAGACTATCTCGACAAACTCAAAGAACATTTCTGGGGACTGACTGAACAGCCAAAAATGAGTGTTGAGCGCGAAGGGTTATTAGCTGGCATGCGCAGCTTTCCAGTTGACAGTCATGTCGTATTCTATCGGTTACAGCAATCTCAGGTAGAAGTTGTTCGTATTCTACATGGCCGACAGGATCCCCAACGCCATATCAAATAATCGGGGATTGCCCCTTAATTCCTTAAAATATAACAGATTTGTTATATTTATGTAGGGGTGGTTTACAAAAGGCGGAGCTACTGAGTATTCAGTCCTGCGAGCTAATTCAATTTGGGTAAACCCCCGCCTCTGGCGGTGAGGCTCGAAAAGGCTTTGCCGTTTTGTCATGCAGAGAAGAGAATAGTTTTTTTGAATCGGCAAGTTCTATTAGTCCCTTAGAAATGATTTTCTGTGCATTTTACAGAAAATCCTTTCTAAGGGACTAATCCTGCGGTTTATCCGGGTTAGGAGGCCGTCATGAGAAAGTGCAAAAATCGGGTTTAGGTTAAGTATCATATCGACAGGGTAGGGTGGGCACGGGTTTTGTGCCCACGCGTTACTTTGTTTTTGCCCTTGAAATGTGAAGGGGAGCCTGGAAGCTTGATTTTTCCGTGTGGGCGACGGAAGGAAATGCCTGTGGGCACAAAGCCCGTGCCCATATTATGGTCTCCTCCCATTTTGCAAGATTCTGTATCGGTGTTGGCAGGGACAGGATTGCTCTCATATATCCGGCCTGTTGGTGAGGAGGTTTAATTCCTCTGGCCTTGATGAAATACGCGCGTATCGTCCTTATCACCCTATCGGCTTTGTTAGCCTTTGGGCATTCCAGGTTTTCAATACGCCGGTCTAACCTGTTGTGTCATCACTGTTTACAAAATCGTCGCAATCGTGGGCAGGGTCGTTCCCTAACCTTCTTACTTTACTTCTACTTCCTAACCCGGATAAACCAGCTAATTTCCGGCAGGACTACATTGATATTTTTGGTGAGAAACCACCGTGAATAAATGTATTTTACATAAATTACTTTTGTATGCTATTAGACCGCTACAGTATTTGGTGTCGACAAGCCCGTCCACGTCAACATCTCACCCTGGCTTTGCGCCTGGCTCAGACCTCCACGATCCTGTCCGGTCTGAAATCCGGGTTTAGTGCCTCTGGCGAATAACCACGGGGATTGCAAATCACCCGGGCACCATAGATCTCGTAATCAAACGATTCATGCATGTGACCGTGGATCCATAGTTCTGCCCGGCTGCCATTCATGAGGTTATCAAGATTGCTGGCAAAGGCCGGAGTCAACAGGTTGCTGGTATATCGGGGATGCACCGACCGAGATGAAGGGGCATGGTGGGTGACCACCACCGTCTTGCCGTCGAAGACGTCAGCCAACATTATCGCCAACCAATCCCGACTGGCTTCGTGCAACTTGATGGCATCCTCGGGCGTGAAGCGCTGATCGTGATTCTGAATGATGGAAAAATCCATCATTTGCTGCCGCGCTGTTTGCATAGCAAAGAACTTGTCAGCCTCACCAAACAAGGCGAAGTCCGTCCACAGGGTACTGCCCAGGAATCGTACCCCGTTGATGACGACCTGATCATCGTCCAGTACGTGAATGTTATCGGGTGCTTCCGCCTTCAGCTGATGAATCAACGTGATGTCGTGTTGGTAGAATTCATGGTTGCCTGGCACATAGATCACGGGTTTATCCGGGAACCGGGCTTGCGCCCAGCGCAGGCCTTCCATCCCTACACCGATGTCGCCTGCCAATACCACGACATCCGCTTTTGTTGCCGGTGGTACGAAGTCCTCGAACTCGATGTGCAGATCATTCAGGATGTGGAGATTCATAGGGCAACCTTACACCAACAAATGGGTTTACGCTTATGCGGGCGTGTTCGTCGCGAACCTTATCCAGTTGTGATGGGGTGAGGGACTTCGCCTTGGATTCGTTGGTGATGAAGCGACGACCCGACATGCCGTAGTGTTCATTGGATCGTGCATATTGTGTGCGGAGAAAACTCCCGCACTGGTGTGGTTAAACCTGTTCAACTGCGGTTTCCAGGTTAAAGCAAAAAGCGGCTACCGCCTGAGACGATAACCGCTTGATTTGTAACTGAAATTTGGCGCGCCCGACACGATTCGAACGTGTGACCGCCTGGTTCGTAGCCAGGTACTCTATCCAGCTGAGCTACGGGCGCATGGGTGTTTTGCCTGTTCACGTATAGGAGTCTTACCTGCCCCCCCATTCGAGAAGGCGCATATCATAGCAAAGCAAAAAGATTTATGCTAATTCTCCGTGATCATACTTTTGCAATATTGTCTGTCTGAATTTCCCGGTTTTTAGTGGCGGTGACGGCCACCGCCTGCCGTAGGGCGTTCATCCAGTCTGATTTTCTTATTTTGTCGATGTGGGACCTGGCTTGGGGGAAGTAGTTTGTTGTCAATACGTACTAGTTTATTGCCCTTGAAAAATACTGTCAGATGCTCTTTGAACATCTTTTTACCACCAGGTTTGAAGCTGAAGGGGTAGTCCCAGCGTTCAGGGTGGAAGGGATCCCGAAGCATGGGGCTGCCGAGAACGAAAAGCACCTGGGGTTTGCTCATCCCCAGCTTGAGTTGTTTGATTTGGCTCGGATCCAGCGTATTGCCTTGCTGAACGTTTATTTTATAGACACTGCAGGCCATCATCATTGTGCTGAGAAGGGATAGAGTGATTATATTGAGAAAGATTCGCATTAGTATCGGCAGAATGAGTATACTTGGATTATTAACTCGATATGATAACCGAAACGGTTTGTAACCGGTAGCGGCAGGGGACGTTAGATGGACAGTCAGGATCTGAAAAATGTGGGGCTTAAGGCCACGTTGCCGCGTCTGAAAATCCTGAATTTTCTCCATGCCAGCTCGGTCCGGCATATGAGTGCCGAGGATGTTTATAAATCCATGCTTGAAACTGGGGAAGATGTTGGTCTGGCGACGGTTTATCGTGTCCTGACCCAGTTTGAGTCGGCCGGGCTGGTGACTCGTCATCACTTTGATGAGGGGCATTCCATTTTTGAGTTGAACCTGGGTGAACATCATGATCACATTTTGTGCGTAAAATGCGGCAAGGTGGATGAGTTTTTTGATCCGGTGATCGAGGATCGCCAGCATGATATCGCCAGAAACCAGGGGTATACCATCACCGATCATGCGCTGATTGTTTATGGCGTTTGTCCGGACTGTCAGGATTGAGTTACACCTGCGCCTCTTCTATCATTTCCCGGGCGTGATTCAATGTTTGCTCGGTGATCTTAAGCCCCCCCAGCATACGGGCGATTTCATCTATCCGTTGTGATTCGGAAAGGGTCTGTATTTCACTGCGAGTGTAGTCTGCTTCAGCCTGTTTACAGACCTGTAGGTGGTGCTGGCCAAGGGCAGCGACCTGGGGCAGGTGGGTGACGCAGATAACCTGCTGATGGCGGCCCAGCTCGCGTAGTTGGCGGCCGACAATTTCCGCTACGCGCCCCCCGATACCGACATCGACTTCATCGAATATGAGGGTAGGGGTGAGCGATAGATCGGCGCTGATGACCTGGATCGCAAGGCTGATGCGGGACAACTCGCCGCCGGAGGCCACCTTGTTCAGAGGCTTAAGTGGCTGGCCGGGATTGGCGCTGACCACAAACTCGGCCAGTTCCTGGCCCTGTTTTGAAAAATCACTTTCTTCCCGTGGCCTCAATTCAACTTCAAAACGACCGCCTTCCATCCCCAGTTGCTGCATACACTCGCTGATCCGGGCGCTGAATTTTTTCGCGGCTTTGTGCCGACTCTGACTGAGTTTGCGCGCGCGTGAGCGATATTCAGTGCGGGCTTGTTCGATGTCTCGTTGCAGGCGTCCAGCGCGGATATCCGCTTGTTCCAGCCGGGCCAGCTCGTCCTGGAGGCGGCTGAAATGTGCCGGTAATTCCCTTGCTGAAACCTGATGTTTGCGGGACAGATCGGTGATGCTGGCCAGCCGTTCTTCAATATCGGCCAGGCGCTGCGGGTCAAGTTCCAGATTGTCTCGGTAGTGGCGTAGCTCAGTGATGGCTTCGTTTATCTGGATACTGGCACTGTCGAGCAGCCCGGCAGCGCTTTTCAGGCTTGAATCCATTGTTACGAGTGATTGTAGATCGGACAGGCTCTGGCTTAAGAGTGCATTGACTGAGGCCTGCTCATTTTCTTCAAGCGAGTTGAGAATGCGATCACTGCTTTCCAGAATCTGATGGGCATTGGCCAGACGCAGATGCTCGGCATCCAGTTTGTCTGCTTCGCCTTCGCTGAGATTTAGGGCCTCTAGCTCGCTGACCTGATAGCGCAGCAGTTCGAGTCGGGACGCCCGCTCACTGCGCAGTCTGTCCAGTTCATGCATATCCTGGCTGAGGGCCTGCCATTGCTGAAAGGCCTGGGCGACGGCGCTTAGCCGCGCCGGGTGATCCGCATAATCGTCTAGTAATTGTTGCTGGACTTCCCGTCGCAGCAAGCTGTGATGTTCATGCTGGCTATGCAGATCCACCAACATTTCCCCCAGCTCGCGCAGCAAGGTGATGGGGCAGGGTTTACCGTTGATGAAGGCGCGGGAGCCGCTGGCGTTGATAGTGCGGCGGATAATGCACTCCTCGGCGCTCTCCAGCTCGTGTTCCTTTAGCCAGGCTTCGGCTTTAATGGTTTTACGGGTGTCAAAAGTGACGCTGATTTCCGCTTTTTCCGCCCCGTGGCGAATGACGCTGCTATCGGCGCGATCACCCAACGCCAGTCCCAGCGCATCGAGGAGAATGGATTTACCCGCTCCGGTCTCGCCGGTGAGCACGGTCATGCCGGCCTCAAGCTCAAGGTTGAGTTTTTCGACAATCGCGAAATTCCAGATGTGAATATGAGTCAGCATGAGGCGATTATACTCATTGGTAGTTGCCAGGGGCTGTTGATCTTTCATCTGTTGTCTGATTTTGGCTAATTTTAGCCCTGTCTGCGTTATTTTTTACGTATCAATGGAGTGCATTGATACGTAAAAAATGCCTTGTCAGGACTAAAATTTTCTCAAAATTAGCCTAACATCTGAAAGATCAACAGCCCCTGACTGCCAGCGCCGGAATGCATTCAGGGGATCAGATTGTTGGGCTTCATTTTATTCAGCCCAACCTACGGGTTTTTCCTCGTCCCTCGTGACTCGACCCTTGTCCCTTATGTTATGAATGTTCGCCCCAGTGCATCTTGGCGCGCAGGATTTCAAAATGGTTGTGCTGGCGCGGGTGAATGAGGCGGATGACTTTGTCCTTTTTCCGGATTAGAATTTTGTCGCCGGAGACCAGGCCCAGGTTAATCTGGCCATCGCAGGTCACCTGAGCGTGGGAATGCATATTTTCCTTGACCAGAATTTCGATTTCGCTGTCGCCACTAACGACGATGGGACGGTAGCTCATGCTATGGGGACAGATGGGCACAATGAGAATAGCGTTTACGCCTGGTTCGATGATCGGTCCGCCGCCGGAAAGAGCATAGGCGGTGGAACCGGTGGGGGTGGAGATGATCAGCCCATCAGAACGCATGCTGTTGAGGAAGCGGCCATCCACCCAGGTTTCGGTTTCTATCATGCGCGCCACTTCCCATTTGTGTATCACGACATCGTTGAAAGCATCACTTTCGCTGGGCGGTGAACCTCTGTGCTGGACTTGAGCATTGAGCAGGATACGGTGTTCCTCTTCGTATTCGCCATCAAGGATTTCATTGACGCGCTCTTCCATGTCCTCAGGGGAAATATCCACCAGAAAACCCAGTCGGCCCAGATTTACCCCCAGAATGGGAATACCATATTCTACCAGGGTGCGGGCCGCCGCCAGCAGGGTGCCGTCGCCACCGACTATAATGCTGAGATCAGCGTTACGACCGATTTCATCCAGGCTAGCGCAGGGAAGATCCTGGATCGTGAGAAGCTGGCCGGTGGCGTGCTCGATCATGATTTCGCAGCCTCGTTTTTGTAGTAGCATACCGAGTTCGCGGACGGTTTCCGCCACCTGAGGGTTGCCGTATTTACCAATCAGGCCGATTTTACTAAAGCAGTTGTTCATGGTGATTTTGACATTCCCCCGTTTGCACTTTCTATATAATGATATAGAGTGTCGGTTAAAAAATGAATTGCTTTTATTTCTGTTACTGAAAGAGTTCCCGTGTCTGTACATCTTGCTTTGAATGAACGTTCCCTTTCCCTGCTGAAAATCCTGGTTGAACGCTATATCAGTGAGGGTCAGCCAGTGGGATCTAAAACGCTGGCGCGGGAAAGCGGTGTTAGTCTGAGTCCAGCCAGCATTCGCAATATCATGGCTGATCTTGAGGACCGGGGTATGGTAGTGTCACCGCATACCTCAGCCGGACGGGTTCCCACTGTCAAGGGCTACCGCCTGTTCGTGGATACCCTGCTTACCGTCAAGCCGCTACAGCATACACTTATCGACAAGTTCAAGCTGGAATTGGATAAAGGCGTCCGCCCACAGGAACTCATCGATTCCGCCTCCTTGCTGCTATCCCACACTACCGGTATGGCGGGCGTGGTTATGTTGCCACGCATGGGCTCGGTGTTGTTGCAGCAGATTGAATTCATTCCGCTATCGGCCAACCGTATCCTGGTCGTATTGGTCGTGAATGATATGGAAGTGCAGAACCGCATTATCCATACCGAGCGCACTTATACCCAGGATGAACTGCAGCGGGTGGCGAATTATCTGAATAGTGAATTCAGCGGCTGCGAATTGTCATCTATTCGCAGGGGTGTGCATGACAGCATGCAGGTGGTGCGTGATGATATGCAGCAGATCATGCAGGTTGCGATGAATATGGCCGACAAGGTGCTGGCGGAATCCGGTGAAGACGATCTGGTGATTGCGGGTGAAACTAACCTCATGCAGTATGCAGAAATGGCGGATATGGATAAACTGCGCCAGCTTTTCGAAGCTTTTAATGCCAAGCAGGACATGCTGCATATTCTGGATCACTCGATTCATGCCGAAGGCATGCAGATTTTTATTGGTGAGGAGTCCGGTTATTCGGCCTTTGGCGAGTGTTCGGTCGTCACGGCGCCCTACCGGATCGAAGATCAGGTCGTCGGTGTGCTGGGGGTGATCGGCCCGACTCGTATGGCCTATGATCGCGTGATTCCGGTGGTGGATGTGACGGCAAAAATTCTGGGTTCCCTCTTGAGTTCTGAGTAATCGTCCCCAGATAATCCTGGGTTTGGGTGGCCGGCAGGATAGGTGTAAATCTTGTCGCTTCTAGCGAATGAATGGCTTGGGAATATTTATAGAATCAATAGCTTGCAAGTAAGCGAGGCAGGATTTTACTCATCATGGCGCTCACGAGAGGTCTGCCTGGATGAATGATACAGTACTGAATGGATTATTTTTTTAAGTGTGGAGCAATTATGAGCGATAACGATGTGAAAGAAGGTGAGGTTGAAGCTTCGGGCGAGGTGGAACAGGACGAGCAGGAGATAACTGTTGATGATATTGATATGCTGGAAAGCCTGCAGCAGGCAGAAGCCAATTTCATGGAAGCGAAGGATCAGATATTACGTCTGAAAGCCGAGATGGAAAATCTGCGTCGGCGCTCGGCCCGTGAGGTGGAAAACGCCCATAAATACGCGCTTGAGCGTTTTGTGCAGGAACTGCTACCGGTGATTGATAGTCTGGAAATGGGCCGTGATGCGAGCATGGCCGAAGGTGCCACGCTGGAAAAACTGCAGGAAGGCACCGATCTGACCCTGAAAATGCTGCTTTCGACCATCGAAAAATTTGGCATCAAGGCGGTACATCCGGAAGGTGAACCCTTCGATCCGGAACTGCATCAAGCCATGTCTATGCAGGAATCCGCTGAACATGCGCCGAATACGGTCATGAATGTCATGCAGAAAGGCTATCTGCTCAATGACCGCCTGGTACGCCCCGCGATGGTGGTTGTTTCCAGAGTCGGTGAGAACGCGGAAGAGGCGGGCGCGAATATTGACGAGAAGGCTTGAACTTCGGGCAAAAGCCCCTATTTATACCTCAACTTAAAGAATTCGGATAAATAACCCCTGATTTGGAGAATGACGAAAATGGGAAAAATTATAGGAATTGACCTGGGTACCACCAACTCCTGTGTTGCGGTCATGGAAAACGGAAAGCCCAAGGTCATTGAGAACAGCGAGGGTGATCGCACCACGCCGTCCATTGTGGCTTTTACGAGTGACAATGAGGTGGTCGTGGGCCAACCGGCCAAGCGCCAGGCGGTTACCAATCCCCACAATACGTTGTATGCGATTAAACGCCTGATTGGCCGCCGCTTTCAGGATGATGAAGTGCAGAAGGATATTGGCATGGTCCCCTACAAAATTGTCAAGGCTGATAATAGTGATGATGCCTGGGTTGAAGTCAATGGCAAGAAAATGGCGCCGCCGGAGATTTCTGCACGGATACTGCAGAAAATGAAAAAAACCGCCGAGGATTATCTGGGCGAGGATGTCGCCGAGGCGGTGATCACCGTGCCGGCTTACTTCAATGACTCCCAGCGTCAGGCGACCAAGGATGCGGGCAGAATTGCCGGACTGGAAGTCAAACGCATCATCAACGAACCCACGGCGGCAGCGTTAGCCTTTGGCATGGACAAGAAAGAAGGTGATCGCAAAATAGCAGTGTATGACCTGGGTGGCGGCACTTTCGATATTTCCATTATCGAAATCGCCGATATCGATGGTGAACACCAGGTCGAAGTGCTGTCCACTAATGGTGACACCTTCCTCGGTGGCGAAGATTTTGATATGCGCCTGATCGACCATCTGGTCGAAGAGTTCAAGCGCGACCAGGGGATTGATCTGCGTAACGACCCGCTGGCGTTACAGCGACTGAAAGAAGCGGCGGAAAAGGCCAAGATTGAGCTATCCTCCACGCAGCAGACCGATATTAATTTGCCCTATATTACGGCCGATGCCTCCGGTCCCAAACACCTGAATATCAAGGTGACCCGCGCCAGGCTGGAATCGCTGGTGGAAGATCTGATCACCCGCTCGATTAAACCCTGCAAGATGGCGCTGAAAGATGCTGGCCTGTCTACTTCAGAAATCAATGATGTCATTCTGGTCGGCGGTCAGATCCGTATGCCCAAGGTGCAGGAAGTCGTCAAGGACTTCTTCGGCAGAGAGCCGCGCAAGGACGTGAACCCGGATGAAGCGGTCGCCGTGGGCGCCGCCATTCAGGGCGGTGTGCTGGGGGGTGATGTCAAGGATGTATTGTTGCTCGACGTCACACCGCTGTCATTGGGTATCGAAACCCTGGGTGGCGTGATGACCAAGCTGATTGAGAAGAACACGACGATTCCGACTAAGGCTACCCAGGTATTTTCGACCGCCGATGACAATCAGAATGCCGTGACGGTACATGTGTTGCAGGGTGAACGTGAACGCGCGGACGCCAACAAATCGTTGGGCCGCTTTGATCTTACTGACATTCCACCCGCCCCGCGCGGCATGCCGCAGATTGAAGTGGCGCTGGATATTGACGCCAACGGCATTCTCAACGTCAGTGCGAAGGATAAGGCGACTGGCAAGGAACAGTCGATCGTGATCAAGGCCTCCAGTGGCCTGTCCGATGAGGAAGTCGACAAGATGGTTCGCGATGCCGAAGCCCATGCGGATGAGGACAAGAAGTTCCAGGAAGAAGTGAATACACGTAACCAGGCGGATGCCCTTGTTCATGCTACACGCAAGTCGGTGGAAGAGATGGGTGACAAGCTTGAAGCGGAGGAAAAGAGCAAGATCGAGGCGGCCATCAAGGATCTGGAAGACGCGCTCAAGGGTAGTGACATCGCTGACATCGAAGCGAAGAGCAAGGCTCTCAGCGAAGCTTCTGCGAAAATGGCGGAACGCATGTATGCCGAGCAGGGTGCCGCAGCAGGTGCAGCTGGCGCTGAAACTACCGGCTCGGCTGAAGCGCCTGCCTCAGATGATGTTGTCGATGCCGAGTTTGAAGAAGTCAACGATGACAAGAAGTAACGAGTGACAAGTCACGAAGTTACAAGTTACTAAAATGTTGTGGGTAATGGCCGCGTGTTTTCACGCGGCCATTTGTATGTTTAATTGGGGTAAAAGGGAACGGAGGATATGGAGATTTATTATATGCAATATGTTTTTCCTCGCCACTCGTTCCTCGTCACGGGTAACTGAACTTAACTGAATCATGTCAAAACGAGATTATTACGAAACCCTCGGAATATCGCGCAACGCTACCGAGGTTGAAATTAAGAAAGCTTTCAAACGCAAAGCCATGAAATATCATCCGGACAGGAACCAGGAGAGCAACGATAAGACGGGCGTTGAGGAAAAATTTAAGGAAGCCAAGGAAGCCTACGATGTGCTGACCAATGCCCAGAAACGCGCCGCCTACGATCAGTTCGGTCACGCCGGCGTCGATCCCTCTGCTGGCATGGGCGCGGGTGCAGGTGCTGCCAGTTTCAGCGATGTTTTTGGTGATGTGTTCGGAGACATTTTTGGCGGTGGCGGTGGCGGTGGCGGCGGTGGTGGGAGTCGTGGCGGGCAGCGGGTCTATCGCGGTGCCGATCTGCGTTACAATCTTGAATTATCGCTGGAACATGCGGTTAAGGGCACATCGGTTAATATTCGCGTGCCGACCCAGGTGAGTTGTGATGAATGCGACGGCAGCGGCGCCCGTAAAGGCACCCACGCCACGGCCTGTACGACCTGCGGCGGACATGGGCAGGTGCGTATGCAGCAGGGCTTCTTCTCCCTGCAGCAGACCTGTCCCCATTGTCACGGTGCCGGCAAGACGATTGAGTCACCCTGTCATCACTGTCACGGTCATGGCAGAGTTGAAAAACAGAAAACTCTGTCGGTAAAAGTGCCGCCGGGCGTCGATAATGGCGATCGCATCCGTCTCAGTGGCGAAGGTGAGGCGGGAGAAAATGGTGGGCCAGCCGGAGATCTTTTCGTCCATATCAATGTTAAACCCCATCCTATTTTTACCCGCGATGAAAACGATCTTTACTGTGAAGTCCCCATCAGCGTGACCCGGGCGGCGCTGGGGGGTGAGCTGGAAGTGCCGACACTGGACGGGCGCGTAAATCTAAAAGTCCCGCCCGAATGCCAGAGCGGTAAGCTTTTCCGGCTGCGTGGTAAAGGCGTCAGGGCGGTACGGGGAGGGGGTGTGGGTGATCTATTGTGCCGCATTGCGGTGGAAACCCCCGTTAACCTGACTAAAAAACAGAAAGAACTGCTCAAAGAATTCGAGAATTCCATGCAGGGCGACAAGGTCAAACATAGCCCCAGGGCAGCAACCTGGCTCGATGGGGTGAAAAAGTTCTTTGAAGATATGAAACCTTGAAAATTCAGGAATCAGGAACGAGGGACCAGGGACGAGGTCAAAAAAATGAAAGTCAGGGAATTGATGCGGTTGCTGGAAAAGGATGGCTGGAAGCAAGTTAGAATGAAAGGAAGTCATCGCCAATATCGTCATCCAGCTAAAAAGAGTACGGTTACCCTGGCTGGCAAGCCTGGAACGGATATCCCACCGGGAACCCTGGCGAGCATTTTTAAGCAAGCTGGCCTAAAATAATAATGCAGGAGGTATGGATGATCAAATATATGGTAGTTATAGAGAAAGATATGGCGGGATATGGTGCGCATGTACCTGATCTGCCAGGATGCGTCGCTGCAGGTGAAACTCGCGAAGAGGTTCTGCAACTTATCAAGGAAGCCATTGAGTTTCATATTGAGGGGCTTAGGAAAGCAGGTGATCCCGTTCCTCTTCCTTCCTCGGCAAGTGAATTTATTGAAGTTAATGCGGCATAAAGATTATATGCTTCTTAAACACTAATCCCATTATGATAAACATAGGAATCACTGGCGCATCCGGTCGCATGGGTCGGGCGCTGATTGAAGCAGTGCAGGCCGCGGATGGCGTGAGTCTGGCTGCTGCTATTGTTCGTCCTGATAGTTCAGTGGTGGGTGCAGATGCCGGTGAAGTTGCCGGCGTGGGCAGGCTCAATGTTTCGATTGTCGATGATCTTGAAAAAGTTATTACCGACTTTGATGTGCTGATTGATTTTACCCGCCCAGAAGTCACGCTGGCCAATCTGGCAAGTTGTCGCGCTACGGGTAAACGCATCATTATTGGCACCACGGGTTTTAGCGAGGATGAGAAACAAGTGATTGCCGGTGCGGCGAAGGATATGGCCGTGGTTTTTGCACCGAACATGAGTGTCGGCGTGAACCTGTGTTTCAAGTTGCTGGATATCGCTGCGCGTATCCTGGGCGATAATGTGGATATCGAAGTCATTGAGGCGCATCACCGGCACAAGCTGGATGCGCCCTCCGGCACGGCGTTGCGTATGGGCGAAGTGGTGGCCGATGCGCTGGGGCGGGATCTGAAAGAATGCGCGGTGTATGGACGGCAAGGGCGTAGCAGCGAAGAACGGGATCATAAGACCATCGGCTTTGAAACTATCCGCGCCGGGGATATCGTGGGGGAACATACCGTGATGTTTGCCGACATCGGCGAGCGGCTTGAAATCACGCACAAAGCGTCCAGCCGTATGACCTTCGCCAATGGAGCGGTACGGGCTGCGGCCTGGTTGATGCAGCATGACCGGGGACTATTCGACATGCAAGATGTGCTGGGCTTACGGGATAGCTGAGATTTCAGCTCGTAGGGGGGTACGATTTTATGCACCACAGGCACTTCTTTCGGTCGCCCACGCGTAGATTATTGAATACCATTGACCCGGTGGGCACTCACACCGTGCCTACCCTACGCTATTTAATCAAGGGTGAAATAAAAGGTCGCGCCCTTGTTCACTTCAGCGTCGGCCCATATTTTCCCACCGTGCCGGTGAATGATGCGCTGCACGGTGGCCAGACCAATGCCTGTTCCTTCGAACTCCTTGCCGTGAAGACGCTGGAAAGCGCCGAACAGTCTGTTTGAATATTTCATATCGAAGCCAGCGCCGTTGTCCCTGACATAATAGACCGCTTTGCCATTTTCCTGCCGACAGGCAAATTCGATCACCGCATCATCCTTCTTGCTGGAATATTTCAAGGCGTTGCCAAACATGTTCTCCAGGGCAATGTGGATTAATTTTTTATCGCAGACTGCATTGAGTTGTTTCTGGATTCGCCATTGCACATTGTTATCCGGATACTGTTCGCCAAGCTGTTGCCGGATATGATCCGCCATGGCGCTCAGATCGCAGCTGTTTTTGTTCAGTTCCTGACGGTTGATCTGCGACAGCATCAGTAAGTCGTCGATGAGAGCGGACATGTGGTTAGCGCCGCCAGCTATTCGATTCAGATAATCATTGGCGGTATGGTCGAGGCTACCGGCATAATCTTCTCTGAGGGCGATGGCGAAACCATGAATAGCGCGCAGGGGCGCGCGCAAGTCATGAGAAACTGAATAACTGAAAGATTCCAGTTCCCGGTTAATCAGGGTTAAAGCGGCGGTGCGTTTTTCGACTTCGGTTTCCAGATATTCCTGATGCTGGAGGAGCCTGTTTTCGATTTCCCGTTGATTGCTCAAATCGTGTACCCCCATGAGGATACTGACAGGATCCTGTTGCTCATTGCGAATAACCTTGAGCATAATTTCAATGGGGAGTCCGGTGGGATTGTCAGGATGATTCGCTTCCATGATTAGCTGAGTGTCTTTACGCGCTTTTCTGGCCCGGCATATCGGGCAGGGGATGGGTTCGCCCTGGGGATGCAAAATGCGGTTAATGTCCTGGCCAATCACCTGTTCCGGTTGCAGGCCGGTGAGTTTGTAGAAGGTTTTGTTGGCGCGTATTACCCGCTCATCGAGATCAATCAGATAAATAGCGTCACCGATATAGTCCATGGCGTGTTTCCATTCAGACGCTGTTCTGGCTCGCTCGTCTTCAATTTTCCTGCGTTCGGTAACGTCCTGCAGTAGTCCGAAAGAACGTAAAGGCCTGCCAGTAGCATCAAAGTGGGTTTTACAATATTCATGTACATACTTGATTCGGCCATCCTTCATTAACAGGCGGTGGCTAATATTATAGGGGGTCCTGTTTTTGAGTGAGTCCGCATAGGCCTGGCTGACCTGCTCGCGATCATCCGGATATATGCTGTCGAGAAAGGCGGCGTAGGAAGGCTGGAATTTGTCAGCATCAAGTTCAAAAATACGGAAAATTTCATCTGACCATGTAAGCGTATCGTTAACCAGATCCCGTTCCCAGTTGCCGATATGGGCAAGTTGCTGGGCTTCTGCAAGATTACGCTGGCTTTTTCGCAAGGCTTCCTGCTGGCGGTATTCTTCGGTAATGTCACGGAATACCAGAATCACGCCGAGAATTTTTTCTTCTTCATCCATGATGGGGGCGCCACTGTCGGCGATCTGGTATTCGGATCCATCTTTGGCAATGAGCACAGTATGGTTTGCCAGGCCGACCATATGCCCGTGGGATAAAACCTTTTCCACAGGGTTACCAACCGGTTGGTGGCTATGGGCGTTTACAATCCTGAATATATCCGGCAAGGGATGCCCTCTGGCTTCATGTTGCCGCCAGCCGGTCAGGGTCTCCGCCACCGGATTCATGCGTGTGACCTTGCCCTGTTCATCGGTGGCGATGACGGCATCACCAATGCTGTTCAGCGTCAGGGAAAGGTGGTTTTCCCGCTGGTGGAGTTCGCTACGAGCCTGTTCCACCGCCTGATAGGCGTTCAGTATTTCCCGCTGACGGACGCGTAGGAAAAAAATAATCAGCAGGAACAGATAGATGATCAGGCTAATGCCACTCCATTGCAGCAGGCGCTCGGCAGTCAGACCCCGCTCGATGTCCCGCTGGATGGGTGCCTCGCCCTTGGCGAGAAGCGTGAGTATATCAAGCAGTCGTTGGCGATCTTCAAGCAGGTGGCGCGAAACAGGGACGGTCGGTTCAACAGCCGCAGAGTGGTTACGCTCAGCCTGTTCGGCCTGAATCCACTTATTGATGGCGAGGGCAAGCGCATCGACACTGTTCGCCAGTTGGGGATTATAGCGGCTTGTTTCGTGATAACGTTTTACCAGGGTCTGGACTTTTGCCATTCTTTGTTCACAGATCGTCTTCGCGGCGGCTTTCGCAGCTAAATCCAGATCGGTTTTCAGCTCAGTACCTTCAATATCCAGCAGGGGACGGCGTATGGCATCCAGCATCTGAATAGCCGTAGCGCCCTGCTGGCCCTGCCGGATCTGCTGCGGAACATTCTGAAGGAAGATCACGGTGATAAATACAAGAATGCCGAGCAGGGCACTGAACAGAAAGTGGCGGGATTCTTTAGCGTTATTGCGAAACATTATCCTGATAAATTAGATTGTTAATCACAGAAGATCCAGTTTTAATTTCTTTGGCTTTAATTCCCAGTTGCTTGCAGCGAAAAACAGTAGGAGGGGTAGAGCGAAGCGAAACCCATCAGCACGCCACAGATTAATGCCCCGCAGCTTGCTGTGGGGTAGTTTATAGAAAAATTTCCTCGGGCCGTACTAAGAGGATCTTAACCAGACCACTAGCTACGCGTGCGTATTTCCAGTAAAATCCCCCCGGTCTGAAATATTTCCGACCATCCTATTTTGAGCAGGAGACCTCCAGCCGGGCGTCTCCCGTTTTTTGTGTGCCTGGATTATGGGGGTTTACTTGAGAAAACCGGCTCTGCTTGCACTCGAAGATGGCACCGTTTTTCAGGGTGAGTCCATCGGTATTGATGGTCAGACGGCAGGCGAGGTGGTGTTTAATACCGCCATGACAGGTTATCAGGAAATCCTTACCGATCCTTCCTATGCACAGCAAATTATCACCCTGACCTATCCTCACATCGGTAATACCGGCAGCAATGCCGAAGATGACGAATCCTCAAGCATTCACGCCAGCGGCCTGGTCATACGTGATTTACCCCTATTGGCGAGCAACTGGCGCAAACAGGGAAGTCTGGACGATTATCTGCTGCGTAACAAGGTGGTTGCCATCGCCGATATCGACACCCGCAAGCTGACCCGTCTGCTGCGAGAGAAGGGCGCCCAGAATGGTTGTATCCTGGCGGGAGATAAGCTGGATGAACAGGCGGCGTTAGCGGCGGCAAAAGCCTTTCCCGGCCTCAAAGGCATGGATCTGGCGAAAGAAGTCACTACCCAGACCCCTTATGAATGGGCGCAAGGCAGTTGGACCCTGGACGGCGGCTTGCCTGAAGCCGCGCATTCACTCGGAGAAAAGCTGCCCCTGCATGTGGTAGCCTATGATTTTGGCGTCAAGCGCAACATCCTGCGCATGCTGGTGGACCGGGGCTGTCGCCTGACGGTGGTGCCAGCTCAGACCCCGGCGGCCGAGGTGCTGGCCATGAAGCCGGACGGCGTGTTTCTTTCCAATGGTCCCGGTGATCCGGAACCCTGTGATTATGCGATTACCGCGATTCAGAAACTGGCGGCAAAGGCCGTGCCCATGTTCGGCATTTGTCTCGGGCATCAGCTATTGGCACTGGCCTCTGGCGCCAGAACCGAAAAAATGAAATTCGGCCATCATGGTGCGAATCACCCGGTGCAGGATCTGCGAAGCAGGCAGGTCATGATCACTAGCCAGAACCATGGCTTCGCCGTGGCGGAAGACAGCCTGCCCGATAACTTGCAGGCCACTCATCGCTCCCTGTTTGACGGCTCCCTGCAAGGCGTGCAGCGCACCGATATTCCCGCCTTCAGTTTTCAGGGGCACCCCGAAGCCAGCCCGGGGCCGCACGATGTTGCGTCGTTGTTTGATCGATTTGTTGATTTGATTAAGGAGAGAATCCGCGAATGAACGCGAATGAACGCGAATAAATAAATGGAGATTTTATTATGGTTCATGGAGAGAACTTGTCACAACAACTGATAGGTTGTGCGATAAATGTAAGTAATATTTTAGGCTCAGGTTTTTTGGAGAATGTGTATGAACATGCCCTTTGTGTTGAATTGACTGAAGCAGGTATAGCATTTACACAGCAGCAGAAATATGAAGTGAATTACAGAAACAGGATTATTGGGAAATATTTTGCAGATATTGTTGTTGGGGATAAACTTCTTGTTGAATTAAAAGCACTTTCGGGCTTGAATCGAGAGCACGAAGCCCAGGTTATGAATTACCTTAAAGCTTCAGGGTTGTCAGTCGGGATACTTTTAAATTTTGGCACACCAAAATTAGGAATCAAACGGATAGTCTGGCAGTGCAATCATAGTGATATTATTTAATAAAATTCGCGTTCATTCGCGTTCATTCGCGGACTTAATAGAACTAAATTTAAACAATGCCTAAAAGAACCGACATTAAAAGCATCCTTATCATTGGCGCCGGCCCGATTGTCATCGGCCAGGCCTGTGAGTTCGATTACTCCGGTGCGCAGGCCTGCAAGGCGCTAAAAGAGGAGGGCTACCGGGTGATCCTGGTGAACTCTAATCCGGCCACGATCATGACCGATCCGGAGATGGCTGATGCGACCTATATCGAACCTATCAACTGGAAAACAGTTCGCACTATTATTAAAAAAGAACGTCCGGACGCTATTCTGCCCACGATGGGGGGCCAAACGGCGCTCAACTGTGCGCTGGATCTGGCGCGTGAAGGGGTGCTGGAAAAATTTGATGTAGAAATGATTGGCGCCAGTCGTGACGCCATCGACAAGGCGGAAGACAGGGATCATTTCCGCACCGCGATGCAGAAAATTGGCCTGGATATGCCCCGCGCCGCTGTCGCGCACAGCCTGGAGGAAGCCTTTCAGCTTCAGGCGCAGGTGGGCTTTCCCACGGTCATTCGTCCCTCATTTACCATGGGCGGCAGCGGCGGCGGGATTGCGTATAACAAAGAAGAGTTTGTCGAGATTTGCGAGCGCGGGCTGGATCTCTCGCCTACCAATGAACTGCTGATTGAAGAATCTATTCTCGGCTGGAAAGAATATGAAATGGAAGTGGTGCGGGATCACAAGGATAACTGCATCATCATTTGCTCGATCGAAAATCTGGATCCCATGGGCGTGCATACCGGTGATTCCATTACTGTCGCACCGGCGCAGACGCTGACCGACAAAGAATACCAAATCATGCGCAACGCTTCACTGGCGGTGTTGCGGGAAATCGGCGTCGATACCGGGGGGTCCAATGTGCAGTTCGCCATTGATCCTGATAATGGTCGCATGATCATCATCGAGATGAATCCCCGCGTATCCCGTTCTTCGGCGCTGGCTTCCAAGGCGACGGGCTTTCCGATTGCCAAGGTTGCGGCCAGGCTGGCCGTAGGTTATACGCTGGATGAGCTGGCCAACGACATTACCGGTGGCGCAACCCCGGCCTCGTTCGAGCCCAGTATTGATTATGTGGTGACCAAGATACCGCGTTTCACGTTTGAAAAATTTCCCAAAGCGGATTCACACCTGACCACACAGATGAAGTCGGTGGGCGAGGTGATGGCCATTGGTCGCTCTCAGCAGGAGTCATTGCAAAAAGCCTTGCGTGGGCTTGAAATTGGTGTGGATGGTTTTGATGAAATGTTGGATCAGCATGCGGATGATGCGCTGGACGTGCTCAGGCAGGAGCTGCGATCCCCCGGTCCGCATCGCCTCTGGTATGTGGCGGACGCCTTTCGCATAGGACTGAGTGTGGACGATCTGTTTGACCTGACCTTTATTGATCGCTGGTTCCTGGTGCAGATCGAGGAACTCGTGCAACTGGAAAATGAGGTCCGCGAGCAAGGCCGGATGGCACTGGACAAACCGCGTATGCGCAAGCTTAAGCGCAAAGGTTTTTCCGATCGCAGGCTGGCAAAATTGTTGGATATCGGCGAACAGGCGTTGCGGGCTTTACGCTATGAGCTGGGCGTGCGGCCAGTGTACAAGCGGGTGGATACCTGTGCGGCGGAATTCGCTACCAATACTGCCTACATGTATTCCACCTATGAAGAGGAATGCGAAGCCGCAGTGACAGACAAAGACAAAATCATGGTGCTAGGCGGCGGGCCAAACCGCATCGGTCAGGGAATTGAGTTCGATTATTGCTGTGTGCATGCTGCCATGGCCTGCCATGATGACGGCTTTGAAACCATCATGGTCAACTGCAATCCGGAAACCGTTTCCACCGATTATGATACCTCGGACCGGCTTTATTTCGAGCCGCTGACCCTGGAAGACGTACTGGAATTGATCGATCTGGAAAAACCCAAGGGCGTCATTGTTCAATACGGTGGACAGACGCCGTTGAAATTGGCGCGGGATCTGGAAGCCGCCGGTGCGCCGATTATTGGCACCAGTCCGGACTCGATTGATTTAGCCGAAGACCGCGAGCGCTTCCAGCAATTGGTCCATGAGCTGGGTCTGAAACAGCCGCCCAATCGTACTGCGCGTGCGCCGGAAGCCGCAGTGAAACTGGCCGAGGAAATCGGTTATCCGCTGGTGGTGCGTCCGTCCTATGTGCTGGGCGGGCGGGCGATGGAAATTGTTTATAACGAAAAAGAACTGCGCCGGTACATGACCGAGGCGGTGCAGGTTTCCAATGATTCGCCGGTATTGCTGGATCGTTTTCTGGATGACGCGGTTGAAGTGGACGTGGATGTTATTTGTGATGGCAAGGATGTGTTTATTGGCGGTATCATGCAGCATATCGAACAGGCTGGCGTGCATTCCGGTGACTCCGCCTGCTCCCTGCCGCCCTACAGCATTTCCGCCGAATTGCAGGATGAGATGCGCGAACAGGCCGCTAAAATGGCGCGGGCGCTGAATGTCATCGGTTTGATGAATACCCAGTTTGCGATTCAAAAAGATGTGGTCTATGTACTGGAAGTGAATCCACGCGCCTCACGCACCGTACCCTATGTGTCCAAGGCGACGGGAGTTGCGCTGGCGAAAGTGGCGGCGCGTTGCATGGTCGGCCGCAGCCTGGCGCAACAGAACATTACCCAGGAGATTGTGCCGGACTATTTTTCGGTTAAGGAAGCCGTGTTTCCTTTTGATAAGTTCCCCGGTATCGATCCCCTCCTGGGGCCGGAAATGAAATCGACCGGTGAAGTCATGGGCGTGGGGCGCAGTTTTGGTGAAGCCTTTGCCAAGTCGCAGATTGCCGCAGGCGTAATTCTGCCGAGCAAAGGTCGGGCTTTTTTGAGCGTACGCAATACCGACAAGCCGGGTATCGTTGAAGTGGGACGTCAGTTGCAGAAGCAGGGGTTTGATCTGGTCGCGACCCGAGGCACAGCCAAAATACTGAGTGATGCCGGATTAGAGGTGCAGGCGGTCAACAAGGTCACCCAGGGTCGGCCGCATATTGTTGACATGATCAAGAATGATGAAATCAGTCTGATTGTTAATACCACTGAAGGCAGCCAGGCGATTGCCGATTCGGCGACTATTCGCAGTAATGCCTTGCAGCATAAGGTAACCTACACGACGACGTTGGCGGGTGGCCTGGCCCTGTGCCTGGCCCTCAGACAACCCGATTTAAATACCGTAAACTGTTTGCAGGATTTGCATCAGGAGATATCCGCATGAGCCGAGCACCGATGACAAGCCAGGGCGCCGAGAAGCTGCGCGCAGAATTAAAAGATTTGAAAAGTGTGCAGCGGCCAAAGGTCATTCAGGCCATTGCCGAAGCGCGTGAACATGGCGATTTAAAAGAAAATGCTGAATATCATGCTGCCCGCGAGCAACAGAGTTTCATCGAAGGCCGGATCCTGCAAATCGAGGCGGCGCTGTCTAATTCACAGATCATCGATGTGGCGGTGGTGGGCGCCAATGCCGGTGATAAAGTGGTGTTTGGGGCAACGCTTGAATTACTGGATGTTGAAAACGACACGGAAGTGACTTACCAGATCGTCGGTGAAATGGAAGCCGACATCAAGCAGAACCTGATCTCGATTACCTCGCCTATTGCCCGTGCATTGATTGGTAAGTCGGTCGATGATGTGGCTGAAGTTCAAGCTCCCGGCGGCGTGCATGAATATGAGATTATCTCGGTGCATTACGAGTAGCATTGTCTACCTTGTTTCTTATCAAGAGTCCGGCCGGGTTGCTGCCGGTCATTTGTGGTTTGCATAAATAATCGTTCTTTCCCCGTGGTTTCAGACTTCGCTTCCTTTATTGAAGTGAAGTGGCTAAATTCTGCTATATTTTGTAATAGTGCGTGTCGACGCGGAGGGGTAGAACTTGCCGGATTTAATCAAGAGTCAGCTCGAAAAACGCTGGGGCCGGATCTTCGAGAATTCCTATGATGAACTCTATCTATTTCGCACAGATAACCTGAAGTTTATTCTTGTCTCAAAAGGTGCGTTGAATAATCTGGGTTATACCACTGTGGAATTGATCGGCATGACCCCGGTTGATATCAAGCCGCTACTGACTAAACAACAGTTTGAAGCGCTGATTATACTGTTGCGCAGGGGTGAGCAGGACCTACTGGTGTTTGAGACGGTGCATCAGCGCAAAGATGGCAGCCTCTATGATGTAGAAATACGCTTGCAGCTTGCGGCGGAAGAATCCCCACCCGTATTCATTGCTATCATTCTGGATATCACGGCGCGTAAGCAGGCTGAGATAGCTTTACGAGAAAGCGAACAGCGTTATCATGCGCTGGCCAAAGCGGTACCGGTGGGGATCTTTCGGACCGATATGGATGGTCACTGTATTTATGTCAACGAGTGCTGGCAGGATCTGGCGGGGATGAAATTGACGCAGGCGCTGGGGGATGGCTGGGCGGCGGCGTTGCACCCAGATGATCGGCAGTGGGTGTCGACTGAATGGTATCAGGCGGCGCAGACACAGCGTAGCTTTCGCATTGAGTGCCGTTTCCAGAAACCGGATGGACGGGTTAGCTGGGTATTGACACAAGCCGAGGCGGAGAGGGATGCAAACGGTCGGGTCGTGGCCTATGTCGGCACGGTGACCGACATTAGCGCCCGTAAGCAGGCTGAGGTTAAACTCGCCAACCAGCGGGATATGCTGGAGGATCTGGTGGTTGAGCGTACGGCGGAACTGTCTCGTAGTAACCGGGAACTGGAATCCTTCAGTTATTCCGTTTCGCATGATTTGCGCGCGCCACTGCGCACCATCGATGGTTTCAGTCAGGCTCTGCTGGAAGACTATGGCAGTTGCTTCGATGAAGCCGGGCAGGACTATTTGCGCCGGGTGCGAGCGGCCAGCCAGCGCATGGGGGATCTGATTGATGCCCTGCTGACGCTATCAAGGGTGAGCCGTTATAGCCTGGAACGGAACCCCACAGATTTTTCGCAACTGGCACATGCTGTTGTGACCGAGTTACAGGAGAATAGTCCCGACAGGGAGATAGAGATTCAGATTGCCGATGATCTGCATGTCGAAGGTGATGTGCGTTTGTTACGCACGCTTCTGGAAAACCTGTTTGCCAATGCCTGGAAATATACCTCGACGGTTGAACATGCGAAGATAGAATTCAATTGCCGTGAAGAAAACGGTGAGACGGTTTATTTTATCCGGGACAATGGCGTGGGTTTTGATATGCGTTATGTGGGCAAGCTTTTCGGCGCTTTTCAACGTTTGCATGGAACCGAATTTGAAGGTACGGGGATCGGACTGGCGACGGTACAGCGCATTATCCATCACCATGGAGGCAGGGTCTGGGCCAAGGGTGAGACAGGCAAAGGCGCAAGCTTTTATTTTACCCTGTAGACGGGATGTAGGCGGTTTTTCTGCTTAAACGCGCCAAAAACAATTAACGTCTGGGCACAAAACCCGCGCCCGCCCTGCCGGGGTTTCCTCTTCTATCGGGTATCTGCCTTTATTCTATGAGCAAAAAAAATCGAACTAAATCCAGCGGTAAATGGTTGCGGGAACATTTTGATGATGCCTATGTCAAACGAGCGCAGCAGGAAGGTTATCGTTCGCGGGCGGTATACAAACTACTGGAGATTGACGAGAAAGACAAATTGCTTCGGCCCGGCATGATCGTGGTGGATTTGGGTGCGGCGCCCGGTAGCTGGTCGGAAGTGGTAGTGAAAAAGGTTGGCCACAGGGGACGCGTGGTGGCGCTGGATATTTTGCCTATGGACAGCATTGCAGGTGTGGAGTTTATCCAGGGGGATTTCCGTGAACCGGTGGTGTATGACCGGCTGCTGGACGTGCTGGGTGATGAGCCGGTTGACCTTGTAATTTCTGACATGGCGCCCAATATCAGTGGCATAAAGGCCGTAGATCAGCCTCGGGCGATGTATCTGGCCGAACTGGCGCTGGAGATGGCGGAAAAGATTCTCAAGGAAGGTGGGGATTTGTTCGTTAAAGTATTTACCGGCGAGGGACTGGATGAGTATAAGAAGGTGATGCGGTTGGCATTTGACAAAATTATCGTGCGCAAGCCCGGCGCATCCCGGCCCCGTTCTTGCGAGGTCTACTTATTGGCCCGGGGTCATAGAAGTCGGGCATAACCCGGATAAATCGCAGGATAAGTACCTTCACGACATAATTTTCTCTAAAATGCACGTAAAATTATGTCTAAGGTACTAATGTGTAGTAACGTAAGTATTGAGAAAATTGCCCGGAAAAGCCGGGAAACAGAGGAATTAAATTGAACGACCTGACCAAGAATATCCTGCTGTGGGTGATTGTCGCAATCATCCTCATGTCCGTTTTCAACAATCTGACGCCAACCAAGTCTAATAACAAAATCGTCTATTCTGATTTCCTGCAGGATGTGAAGCAGAATCAGGTGCGTGAAGTGTTGATGATGGGTCGCAACATCACCGGGGTGATGCAGAATGGCACCCGCTTTAGTACCTACAGCCCGGAAACCAGCAATACGGCCCTGATTGGCGACCTCATAGAGAATAGCGTAAAAATCAATGCCAAGCCGATGGAACAGTCCATCTGGACCCAGATTTTCATTTCCTGGTTCCCCTTCCTGCTGATTATCGGCCTGTGGGTTTTCTTCATGCGGCAGATGCAGGGCGGCGGCGGTGGTCGCGGCGCCCTTTCCTTTGGCAAAAGCAAGGCGCGCTTGCTGGGTGAAGATCAGATCAAGATCACCTTCAATGACGTGGCCGGGGTGGATGAGGCCAAGGAAGAGGTTTCTGAACTGGTGGAGTTTCTGCGTGATCCGGGCAAATTCCAGAAGCTGGGCGGCAAAATTCCGAGTGGCGTGCTGATGGTGGGGGCACCCGGTACCGGTAAAACGCTGTTGGCCAAGGCGATTGCCGGTGAGGCCAAGGTGCCCTTTTTTACTATTTCCGGCTCCGATTTTGTGGAGATGTTCGTAGGCGTGGGTGCCTCGCGGGTACGCGATATGTTCGAACAGGCCAAGAAGCATGCGCCCTGTATTATTTTCATCGACGAAATCGATGCTGTGGGCCGCCATCGTGGCGCAGGCCTGGGGGGCGGTCATGACGAACGCGAACAAACGCTCAACCAGTTGCTGGTGGAAATGGACGGTTTTGAAGGCAATGAAGGCGTCATTGTTATCGCTGCCACCAACCGCCCTGACGTGCTGGATCCCGCGTTGCTGCGTCCTGGTCGTTTTGACCGCCAGGTCGTGGTGCCGCTGCCGGATATGCGAGGCCGTGAGCAGATCCTGAAAGTTCACACGCGTAAAGTGCCCGTATCAGACAACGTTAATGCCAAGAACATCGCCCGCGGAACTCCCGGGTTTTCCGGCGCGGATCTGGCTAATCTGGTCAACGAAGCCGCTCTGTTTGCGGCGCGGGCTAACAAGCGACTGGTGGAAATGGACGATTTTGAGAAGGCCAAGGACAAGATCATGATGGGCGCAGAGCGCAAGTCCATGGTCATGAGTGAAGATGAGAAAAAACTTACGGCTTACCATGAGGCCGGGCACGCGATTGTCGGCCTGAACGTGCCATCTCATGATCCGGTGTATAAGGTAAGCATCATTCCCCGTGGCCGCGCCCTGGGCATCACTATGTTTCTGCCGCTGGAAGACCGTTACAGCTACAGCAAGGAGCGCCTGGAAAGCCAGATCGCCAGCCTGTTCGGTGGACGCATTGCCGAAGAGCTGATTTTCGGTTCGGATAATGTCACCACGGGCGCCTCCAATGATATTCAGCGCACCACCGAGCTCGCCCGCAATATGGTGACCAAGTGGGGCCTGTCGGAAAAACTGGGACCGTTGACCTACAGCGAGGAAGAAGGCGAGGTATTCCTGGGCCATTCCGTGACTCAGCACAAGAATGTGTCCGATGAAACGGCCCACATTATCGATGAGGAAATCAAGAATATCGTCGAACGCAATTATAAACGTTCGCGGCAGATTTTGGAGGACAAGCTCGACAGACTGCACGCCATGGCCGATGCGCTGATCAAGTTCGAAACTATCGACAAGGATCAGATTGACGACATTATGGATGGCCGGACGCCACGCAACCCGGATGGCTGGGATGATAACGAACCCCCTTCCGATGTACAAAACCGGCCAGCAGAGAATAAGGATAATAAGGATAATAAGGATAATAAGGGAACGATTGGCGATCCTGCAGGAGAACATTAAAAAAGGAAGCGGAGTAAAAATCTTACCCTGAACTCTGTTTTATCTGAGGAACACCCCGGCATCGGGGTGTTTTTCATTGAAATGAAGTAAAAATCAAGATCTTTGAGGTTCCATGATATCCCTATGAATGTGCTGGTGAGCTGTCACGGTCGAAGTCTGAATCTTTCCCGTCCCCGGATCATGGGGATACTCAATATGACGCCTGATTCCTTTTCTGATGGCGGCTGGTTTTTTAATCTGGATGATGCACTGTGCCAGGTGAAAAAAATGCTCGCAGAAGGCGCGGATATTATTGATATCGGTGGCGAATCCACCCGGCCCGGTGCTGGGGCCGCGTTAGTTGAGGAAGAATTAGCGCGGGTGATTCCCCTGATCACACGGGTGCGGGCAGAGAGTGATGTTTTTATTTCCGTGGACACCAGCAAGGCCACCGTGATGCGTGAAGCCGTGGCCGCCGGGGCGGATATGATCAATGATGTGCGCGCCCTGCGCGAGCATGAGGCGCTGGAAACGGCAGCGGCTTTACAGACGCCCGTTTGTCTCATGCACATGCAGGGTGAGCCGCGCAGCATGCAGCACCGGCCTGAGTATCAGGATGTGGTAGCCGAGGTCAAAGCCTTTCTTGAGGCGCGGATTAGTGCCTGTGAAAAGGCCGGGATCACGCGCGAACAGATGGTCATCGATCCCGGTTTCGGTTTTGGCAAAACCCGGGCGCAAAATCTGACACTCTTTCGTCAGTTGCCGGATTTGCAGTCATCCGGATGCCCGATCCTGGTGGGGGTGTCGCGCAAGTCCATGATTGGCGCTGTATTGAATATTCCGGTGCAGGAGCGTATGCCCGCGAGTGTCGCCCTGGCAGGGTTGGCCGTCTGGCTGGGCGCGGCGATCATACGCACACATGACGTGCGTGAAACCTTTGATGCGGTTAACATGTGCGATGCCGTGGCGAATGGACATCGTTAATTCGATATAGGTAAACCACCGCCGCCTCTGGCGGTGAGACTCAAAAAGGCTCTGCCGTTCCGTCGTGCGGAGGAGGTAATGGTTTTTTTTGAATTGTTTTTATAGTGGGAGATAATGAGAGTGGGGCAAAGCCAGATTCACGTTAGCTATTATTGAAACCCTGGTAGGGTGGGCACGGTTTTTGTGCCCACGCGGGGAAATTCAAAGCTCCGCTTCACATTTTAATGCACAAAAACAAGGTAACGCGTGGGCACAAAAACCGTGCCCACCCTACAAATACTACATAAAGCGCCAGGACTGAGAAGAGAAAAATGAGGCCGGCAGGCTATTTAGCTGTAACCATAGCTCCTTCCAGGAGCTTTCATCATGCCACCCGCTCTGCGGGTTTGAATGGACTAGATGGACGCTAAAATTAATAGAAAACAGGAACAGGAATGAGTCGAAAATATTTTGGAACGGATGGTATTCGCGGGCGGGTGGGAGAATTTCCGATTACTCCCGAATTTGTGCTTAAACTGGGCTGGGCGGCCGGGCGGGTGTTATCCAAACGCGCCGGGGGCAAAATTCTGATCGGTAAGGATACGCGTATTTCGGGTTATATGTTCGAGTCGGCATTAGAAGCCGGACTTTCGGCTGCCGGGGTGGACTGTCATTTACTGGGTCCCATGCCTACCCCGGGGATCGCCTACCTGACCCGGACCCTGTTTGCTGAGGCGGGCATCGTTATCAGCGCTTCACACAATCCCTACCACGATAATGGAATCAAATTCTTTTCCGCCCAGGGTAACAAGCTGGCGGATGAGGTGGAGGAGGCCATCGAGGCAGAACTGGATAAGGATGTAATTTGTAACGAGTCTTCAGCGCTGGGTAAGGCCGCGCGGGTGGAGGATGCGGCGGGCCGCTATATCGAATTCTGTAAGAGCACTTTTCTGAACGGCCACGATCTACGGGGTGTAAAAATCGTGGTGGATAGCGCCAATGGTGCGACTTATCACATTGCCCCCAAGGTATTTGCCGAACTGGGAGCGACGGTGTTTCTCATCGGCGATCAGCCTGACGGCCTGAATATTAATGCCGGTTGCGGTTCTACCCATATGGATCTGTTGCAGGAAAAGGTGCAAGAGTATCAGGCGGACATCGGTATCGCACTGGATGGCGACGGCGACCGGGTGATGATGGTGGATAATAGCGGGCGAATCATCGACGGTGATGAATTGCTCTATGTGGTGGCCATGCACCGCCAGCAGACCGGCACGCTTAATGGCGGTGTGGTCGGCACTCTGATGAGCAATCTGGGTCTCGAACATGCCTTCAGGAAAGAAAATATTGCGTTCAAGCGTGCCGCTGTGGGGGATCGCTATGTCATGGAATACCTGCTCCATGACAACTGGATTCTCGGGGGCGAGTCTTCCGGTCACATCATTTGCCTGGATCGCACCACCACCGGCGACGGCATTGTCTCCGCTTTGCAGGTGCTGGCGGCGATGAAGGAAAGTGAATGCAGTTTGCAGGAACTGTTGCAGGGCATGAATAAATATCCTCAGATACTCCTCAATGTACGGCTGGCCAAAAAAGTGGATGTGCTGGCGTGCGAACTCGTGAAAGAGGCTTTACGAGATGCCGAGAGCGAGCTGGCGGATCGGGGACGGGTGCTACTGCGTCCTTCGGGTACCGAGCCGCTGATCCGGGTGATGGTCGAAGGGCAGGATGCGACCCAGGTGGCATCGGTGGCGCGGCAGTTAGCCGAGGTGGTGGAAAACAGCCTCTAACTAAATAGAGGAATTCAACGTTGATTTATCAGGCGTTGGGCGTTAAGCTTTCGCGCTATTTTTGGGCTTCGGCCATACGGGATTGGGGGGGATAAATGCGTCAGGTACTGATCGCAGGCAACTGGAAAATGAATGGCTCGCGCAGCAGCATTCGTGAACTACTGGATGGCGTCAGAGCTGGCGCCAGCGAAGTCAAATCGGCTGAACTGGCTGTTTGTGTACCATTCCCCTATCTTGCCGATGTGCAGGAACAGTTAAATGGCAGCACTATAAGCTGGGGCGCACAAAACCTCAGTACTGAGGAAAAAGGGGCTTTTACCGGTGAAGTCTCTGCTGTCATGTTGCGCGATTTTGGCTGCAAGTATGTCATTGTGGGCCATTCTGAACGCCGCAACCTGTATGCTGAGGATGACGCCCTGGTGGCGCAGAAATTTGCGGTGGCGCGCAAGGCGGGTTTAAAGCCTATTTTCTGCGTCGGTGAAACGCTGGAAGAGCGTGAATCGAGTGTGACGGAAGACGTTGTGGCCCGGCAGATAGATGCGTTGATTGCCCTTGAAGGTGTAGCGGCGCTGGCCGATGGTGTGATTGCCTATGAGCCGGTCTGGGCGATTGGCACAGGAAAAACCGCCTCGCCGGAGCAGGCGCAGGTCGTGCATGCCTTTATTCGTGCTAAACTGGCGGCGCTCGATGCCGCGGTCGCCGACAAGCTACAGATTCTTTACGGCGGCAGCATGAATCCCGCGAATGCCGAAAAGCTGCTGGCGATGACAGACATCGATGGTGGCCTGATCGGTGGTGCCTCCCTGAAAGCTGACGATTTTCTCGCCATCGGTAAAGCAGCAAACCAGGTCATAACAAATATCTAGGTCACGACAAAGATAGAACACACTGATAAACTAGCGTCCCCCGGGCAGAGCGAAGCGAAACCCGGGAACAGATTTATTGCAACCTACATTCAAGAAGCTATTATGCTGTATAACATTATATTGGTCATTCACGTATTGATTGCGGCCGGGTTGATTGCGCTGGTGCTACTGCAGCAGGGCAAGGGTGCCGATGCCGGCGCCGCTTTCGGCAGTGGCGCGTCCGGGACCGTTTTTGGCAGCCAGGGGTCGGCCTCATTTCTAACCCGTACTACGGCGGTACTGGCAACCCTGTTTTTTGTTACCAGCCTGACCCTGTTTACCCTGGCGTCGAATCTGGCGAAACCTGAAAGTGTGGTGGATACGCATGCCGCCCAGTCAAGTAAAACCGAACAGCCTGTACCGCCCGCGCCTAAAAGCGGGGCAGCGGGAACCGATGTTCCGGTAACCGGTGTTCCAATCAGCAAGAAAATGCCGGGTGACCGTGTCCCGGCTGGCAAGAAGGTTCCCCGGAGCGGCAGTGTACCGGTCAGCAAGAATGCACCGGACGATGGTGTACCGGTCAGTAAGTAGTCTGCTAACCGGTTTTCTCAGTAACTTTGAATATTGCCGAAGTGGTGGAATTTGGTAGACACGCTATCTTGAGGGGGTAGTGGCGTAAGCCGTGCCGGTTCGAGTCCGGCCTTCGGCACCAATATTCAATGTTATCTAATCTCGTTTTTGCCAATGTTCAGGACTCCGTCAAGGGGTATTGTCAACGCACGAATGTTGTTTTGCAATCAAACCAACAGCGCTCTGTTTTGAATGATCCTTCATGGGCACATGTTGTTCACACCAATAGTAATAATGGGGAAACAACTCTATTATGCCGCTCATAATCTATTCCGACGGTTGCGATAACACATTGAAATAATAAGACATAACAGAATCCTTTAAGCTTGCACTTATGGAGTGACTGGCCTAGACTGCACACTCCTGAAGGTAATAGCAACACGTTAACAAGACATCGGCAATGAAGCTAAAATAATGTCAAAACAGCGATCATTGTTTATATTGAATTGAAGGGACTGTGAATTTATGCTCGAAAATTACCTCCCGGTATTCATTTTCATCCTGGTAGGCGTCGTTGTCGGCGGCGTTATGATTACCATTGGCTTTATGATGGGTCCGCATCGCCCGGATGATGCAAAGCTCTCTCCATACGAATGCGGTTTTGAAGCCTTCGAAGATGCACGAATGAAATTCGACGTGCGTTACTATCTGGTCGCCATCCTGTTTATTATTTTCGATCTCGAAATCGCTTTTCTGTTTCCCTGGGCCGTCGTGTTGAAGGAAATAGGTGTGTTTGGTTACGCCGCCATGGCGGTCTTTCTTGGCATCCTGGTGGTCGGTTTTATTTACGAGTGGAAAAAAGGAGGCCTGGAGTGGGAATAGAAGGGATTTTCAATGAAGGCTTTGTCACCACCAGTGCCGACAAGCTGATTAACTGGGCGCGTACGGGTTCGCTTTGGCCCATGACGTTTGGTCTGGCTTGCTGCGCGGTCGAAATGATGCACTCCGCCACGGCGCGCTATGATCTGGATCGTTTCGGTGCGGGTATTTTCCGGGGTACACCGCGTCAGTCCGATCTCATGATCGTGGCGGGTACGCTGTGCAATAAAATGGCGCCGGCTTTGCGTAAGGTCTATGACCAGATGGCCGAACCGCGCTGGGTAATTTCCATGGGTTCCTGCGCCAATGGCGGCGGTTATTACCATTATTCCTATTCGGTGGTGCGCGGTTGCGACCGTGTGGTTCCAGTTGATATCTATGTACCGGGTTGTCCGCCCACCGCAGAAGCCTTGATCTACGGCGTTATGCAACTACAGAACAAGATCCGCCGAACCAATACCATTGCCCGCTGATTCGAGTCAGATTATATGTCCGGATATTACGATGATTTAGCCGATAAAGTGCGTGAGCATTTTGAGGACAGGATCGAAGACTGTCAGGTGAACTATGGTGAATTAACGATTACGGTCGCTAAAACACAGTTGCTGGAAGTTTGCCGGGAACTACGGGATGTGGCCAGCTTCAGGTATGACCAACTGATGGATGTTTGTGGTGTGGACTATCTGCATTACGGGAAAGATGAGCATAGCGAGCCCAGCTGGACGGGACCGCGTTTCGCGGTGGTCTATCATTTATTGTCGGTCAGCAACAATCGCCGCGCCCGGGTAAAGACCTGGCTTGACGCTGAACTGCCGATGGTGGATTCAGTGATTGATATCTGGAATTGCGCCAACTGGTATGAACGCGAAGTCTTTGACCTGTTCGGGATTATTTTTGAAGGCCACCCTGATCTGCGCCGCATTCTGACGGACTACGGTTTTATAGGTCATCCCTTCCGTAAAGATTTTCCGCTCTTGGGCCAGGTGGAAATGCGTTACGATCCGGACAGCCAGCGTGTCGTTTATGAGCCCCTTAGTATCGAGCCGCGCATTAACCAGCCACGCGTGATCCGTGATGATTTTCGTTATGAGGGACGGGACAAGCCAGCGGAGAAGCAAAGCGATGCCTGAGTTTCGCAATTACACTCTGAATTTCGGTCCTCAGCATCCGGCTGCCCATGGCGTATTACGTCTGGTGCTGGAACTGGATGGTGAGGTCGTGCAGCGCGCAGATCCTCATATTGGCCTATTACATCGCGGTACTGAAAAACTGGCTGAGAGCAAACCCTATAATCAAAGCATTCCCTACATGGATCGCCTCGATTATGTTTCCATGATATGCAATGAACACGGTTATGTACTAGCCCTGGAAAAAATGCTGGGCATTGAAGCCCCCGAACGGGCTCAGTACATCCGGGTGATGTTTGATGAAATCACCCGTCTGCTGAATCACATTTTCCAACTGGGCGCCCATGCGCTAGATGTCGGCGCGATGACCATGTTCCTCTACTGTTTTCGTGAGCGCGAAGATCTCATGGATATGTATGAAGCGGTTTCCGGCGCACGTATGCATGCCGCCTACTATCGTCCTGGCGGGGTTTATCGTGATTTGCCGGACACTATGCCGCAGTACAAACCCAGTAAGTATAAGAATGAAACCGAAACCGCGCGTATGAACGAAGCCCGCAGCGGTTCACTGCTGGATTTCATAGAAGACTTCACCGACCGTTTTCCTACCTATGTGGATGAGTATGAAACCCTGCTGACCGACAACCGTATCTGGAAACAGCGTACGGTGGACATCGGCATCGTAACACCCGAACGCGCCAAACAGTTGGGACTGACCGGGCCGATGCTGCGCGGTTCCGGGATAGAATGGGATCTGCGCAAGAAGCAACCCTATGAAGTTTACGACAGGCTCGACTTCGATATTCCCGTTGGTACCCATGGTGACTGTTATGATCGTTATCTGGTACGAATTGAAGAAATGCGGCAATCGAACCGTATTATTCGTCAGTGTATCGACTGGCTGCGCAGTAATCCGGGGCCGGTGATGCTGGATGATCACAAAATCACCCCCCCATCCCGGGAACATATGAAAACCGACATGGAATCCCTCATCCATCACTTTAAACTCTTTAGTGAAGGTTACTCGCTGCCGGCAGGCGAAGTTTATAGCGCGATTGAGCATCCCAAGGGTGAATTTGGTATCTACCTGGTATCTGACGGCGCCAACAAGCCCTATCGCCTGAAAATCCGTGCTGCGGGGTTTGCGCATCTGTCGGCCATGCATGAGATGACCCAGGGACACATGATCTCGGATGTGGTGGCCATAATCGGCACCATGGACGTTGTGTTTGGAGAGATTGACCGGTGATGGCGCAGCAGAAAAAAACGCAAAGCAAACGGGGATTGATAAGCGAGGCGTCCAGAGCCGAAATTGATCGCTGGATAGCCAAATATCCGCCGCAACAAAAACGTTCCGCCGTCATGGCCGCATTGCGCATCGTGCAGGATCAAAACAAGGGTTATCTGAGCAATGATCTGAAAGATGCAGTGGCGGAATATCTGGACATGCCGCCGATTGCGGTTTACGAAGTGGCGACATTCTATTCCATGTATGAACTGGAAGCCGTGGGCAAACACAAGATCTGCGTTTGCACCAATATTTCCTGCATGCTGCGGGGTTCAGAGGAAATAGTCGCTCATCTGCACAAACGCCTGGGTATTGACCTGGGTGAGACTACCAGCGACGGGCGTATTACCCTGAAGGAAGTGGAATGTCTCGGCGCTTGTGTCGAAGCGCCTATGTTCCAGATTGGTGATCGATATCATGGCAACCTGACGCCTGAGACGGTGGATGAAATCCTGGACGGGCTGGACTGATGATGCAAACAGCATTAATTAACGCAGAGAACGCGGAGACGCAAAGGCGCAGAGGTTTTATATGTTTAGATTATTATCTGAATTATTTTTCTTGGCGTCTCTGTGCCTCTGCGGCTTCCGCGTTTAATAACATTGTGTCGTCATTTAATTCGAAGACGCAAAGACGCAGAGGTTTTATATGTTTAGATTATTATCTAAATCGTTTTTCTCTGCGCCTCT
>CAZQVV010000001.1:43624-55016 GCA_964596835.1 uncultured Thiohalophilus sp.
CGCAGAGGTTTTATATGTTTAGATTATTATCTAAATCGTTTTTCTCTGCGCCTCTGCGCCTTTGCGTCCTCTGCGTTTAATAAAGTCATATCAACGGAGGCAGTCAGTCCATGACCAATGAAGTCTGCTTCCGCACCCTGCATCTGGATAAGCCCTGGACGCTGGACAGCTATCGCAGTGTGGGTGGTTATGAGGTCATTAAAAAAATACTCACCGAGCAAACCCCGGTCAATGATTTGATCGAAGAACTCAAACTTTCGGCTTTGCGGGGTCGGGGTGGCGCGGGATTTCCGACGGGGCTTAAATGGAGTTTTATGCCACGCAATGCCGAGGGTCAGAAATACATTGTTTGCAATTCGGATGAAGGCGAACCGGGCACTTGCAAAGATCGCGATATCCTGCGCTACAATCCGCATCAGTTGATTGAAGGCATGATGATCGCCGGGTACTGCATCGGCGCATCAGCAGGCTACAATTATATTCGTGGTGAATTTTCCGAACCCATCAGGCGCTTTGAAGCGGCTCTGGAAGAAGCCTGCGCCGAAGGGCTGCTGGGCAAGGATCTGTTTGGTTCCGGTTTTGATTTTGATCTGAACACTCATCATGGCGGTGGGGCCTATATTTGCGGTGAGGAAACGGCATTACTGGAATCCATCGAAGGCAAGAAAGGCCAGCCTCGTTTCAAGCCGCCGTTTCCAGCCGGTTTTGGCCTGTATGGCAGACCGACGACCATTAACAATGCCGAAACCCTGGCCTCGGTGCCGGTGATTCTGGCGAAGGGCGGACAGTGGTTCCTGAACATGGGCAAGCCCAATAACGGCGGCACCAAACTGTTCAGTGTTTCCGGGCATGTCAACGAGCCGGGGAATTTTGAAGTCCCGATGGGAATCCCCTTTGCCGAACTGCTAGAGATGGCGGGTGGTGTGCGCAACGGTCACAAGCTGAAGGCCGTGATACCGGGGGGATCGTCCACACCGGTATTGCCTGCTGAAATCATAATGGAAACTGACATGGATTATGATTCTATTTCCAAAGCCGGTTCCATGCTGGGTGCAGGCTCGGTGATCGTGATGGATGAAACCACCTGTATGGTTAAAGTATTGGCGCGCCTGTCGCACTTTTATTATGAAGAATCCTGCGGCCAGTGTACGCCCTGCCGTGAAGGCACGGGCTGGCTGGCGAAAGTGATGCATCGCATCGAGCACGGTCAGGGTCGGCAGGAAGATCTGGCGCTGCTGGGTGATGTGGCCGGCAATATTCGCGGGCGCACCATCTGCGCTCTGGGCGATGCCGCCGCCATGCCGGTACAGGGTTTCCTCAAGCATTACCGTGAGGAATTCCAGTACCACATCGACCACGGCAAGTGCATGGTCTGATACAGACGAATGTGAATAAACAGGTAATGAAACAGATGGTCAATATCGAAATTAACGGCAAGCAGTTCCAGGTTCCGCAGGGAACCATGGTTATCGAAGCCGCTGATACCGCCGGTATGACGATTCCGCGTTTCTGTTATCACCGCAAACTGTCGGTTGCCGCCAACTGCCGCATGTGTCTGGTGGAAATCGAGAAAATGCCCAAGCCGGTACCGGCCTGCGCCACCCCGGTGACGGACGGCATGAAGATTCTGACGCATTCGGCCAAATCACTGGATGCGCAGAAGGGCGTGATGGAATTTCTGCTGATCAACCATCCGCTGGACTGTCCTGTTTGCGATCAGGGTGGCGAGTGCGACCTGCAGGATATCTCAATGGGCTTTGGTTCGGACAGGGGGCGTTATCATGAACCCAAGCGTGTGCTCCGGGACAGGGATATCGGTCCACTGATCGCCACACAGATGACCCGCTGTATTCACTGCACCCGCTGTGTGCGCTTCGGTCAGGAAATTGCCGGTATTATGGAACTGGGCGCGACCGGTCGCGGCGAACATATGCGCATCGGCACCTATGTTGAACGTGCGGTGAATTCTGAAATGTCGGGTAACATCATCGATCTTTGCCCTGTGGGCGCACTGACCTCGAAGCCTTACCGTTTTCATGGCCGTGCGTGGGAAAACACACCTGTTGATAGCATCGCCTGCCATGACTGCATCGGTTCCAATATCCATATCGAGGTGCGGCGCAACAAGATTATGCGGGTGTTACCGCGTGAGAATGACAGTATTAATGAATGTTGGCTTTCTGATCGGGATCGCTTCAGTTATAGCGCGCTGGACAGTGATGATCGTCTAAAGCAGCCGATGATCAAGCAGGGCGATGACTGGAAGGTCGTGGACTGGCCGACGGCATTGAATTATGCCGTTGAGGGTCTTAAGGCCGTCATCAATAAATATGATGCCCGGCATCTGGGGGCGCTGGTATCCCCCTCCAGCACCCTCGAAGAAATGTATCTGTTGCAAAAACTGATGCGTGGCCTGGGTTGCGATAACATCGAGCATCGGTTGCGCCAGCAGGATTTCAGCAGCGACGCAGCGGGGGGATCTTATCCGGTGCTGGGGTTGCCGGTGGCGGAACTGGAAAACCTGAATGCTGCGTTGTTGATTGGTTCCTGTGTTCGCAAGGATCAGCCCATTGCCGCCCATCGTTTACGCAAGGCGGCGCTCCGGGGCGCCAACATCATGGCCATCAATGCACTGGACTATGATTTTAATTTCCCACTGGCCGAGACACTGGTGGTTTCTCCGACGGACATGCTGCGTTCACTGGCAGCGGTATGCAAGGTGTTGCTGGAAACCAGCAAAGTTGAAACGCCGACAGGGCTGTCAGCCCTGTTGACGGCGGTGGAGGTGAACGACACGCATCGAGCCATCACAGAACACCTGCAAAGTGCAGAAAAGGTGGCCGTGCTGATCGGAACCCAGGCTATGAGTCAGAATGATCTGGCCGGTATTCGTGCCCTGGCCGGGTTTATTGCCGAGTCTACCAACGCCAGTCTGGGATGCCTGAGCGAAGGCGCCAATGCAGTCGGCGGCTGGCTGGCGGGTGCGGTGCCGCATCAGGGACCGGCGGGTGCGCCAGTGGCTAATGACAACACCGCCGTGCTGGCCAAACATCTCATGGCGTGTGTCCTGTTGAATGTAGAGCCGGAGTTCGATTGTGCCAATGCCGACGCTGCCCACGATGTGGTACGCCATGCCGAGTTTGTCATCAGCATGACAGGCTATGTGAGCGAAAATATGAAGGCGTCGGCCGATGTGCTGTTACCGATTGCGGCCTTTACGGAAACCTCGGGCACGTTTATCAACGGCGCCGGAGACTGGCAGAGTTTTAGCGGCAGTTGCACGCCGCCGGGCGAGGCGCGGCCGGGCTGGAAAGTATTGCGGGTGCTGGGTAATTTATTCGAACTCGATGGTTTTGATTATTTGTCTTCGGAAGAGGTGCGGGACGAACTCAGGATTCGCTGTGAGGATCTTGAGCTTTCCGCTTCTAGCCCATGGCGTTGCCCCGATCTGGCGATCGGGAATACCGGTCTGCAACGTATTGGTCATCTGCCCATGTATGCTGTGGACATGCTGGTGCGCCGTGCGCAGCCGCTCCAGGATACTACTGATGCCATTGTCGCCGCGATTTATCTCAATGCAGCCACAGCCCTGCGCGCAGGTGTTGCCAATGAGGATAATGTGCAGGCGGTGCAGGGGAGTTGCAGCGTAAGCCTGCCGCTGGTGATCGATGAATCCATACCGGATGAGTGTGTGATGATTCCGGTTGCGCTGGAAGAAACCTCAGCGCTGGGTGCCGCGTATGGCGTCATTGAGCTGCGTAAGTGAATGCGGCAAGGTTGATTAAACTGATGAAACTGAATCCGGACAAGGCAAGCCCCAGGCATGATTGAGTGGATAACATCGCTATTAAGTTTCCTGCCCTCCGGGTGGGTGACGGTCATTATGATCCTTATCAAGATCGTGGTGATTGTTTTGCCGCTGATGCTGGCGGTGGCCTATTTAACCTATGCTGAGCGTAAGATTATCGGCGCTATGCAGGTGCGACTGGGACCGACCCGGGTGGGCTGGAACGGTAGTCTGCAACCTATTGCGGATGCCCTGAAGCTGATGTTCAAGGAAATCATCATTCCGGCGAAGGCCAGCAAATTCCTGTTTCTACTGGCCCCCTTATTACTCATTGGTCCTGCGCTTGCCGCCTGGGCGGTGATTCCCTTTGATGCACAAATGGTGCTGGCGAACGTCAATGCCGGGTTGCTCTATGTGCTGGCTATCACCTCCATCGGTGTCTATGGGGTGATCATCGCCGGTTGGTCGTCGAATTCAAAATATGCGCTGCTGGGGGCCATGCGTTCGGCCGCCCAGATCGTGTCCTATGAAATCGCGATGGGTTTTGCCCTGGTGGGGGTGCTGATGGCGGCAGGCAGTCTTAATTTTGGAGATATCGTTCGTGGGCAGGAAGGCTATGGTTTTGTCAGTTGGTATATGTGGCCGCTGTTGCCTTTATTTGTGATTTATTTTATTTCCGGGGTGGCGGAAACCAATCGCGCGCCTTTTGATATGGCCGAAGGTGAATCAGAAATCGTAGCCGGTTTCCACGTTGAATATTCCGGTATGCCTTTTGCTGTGTTTTTCCTTGCCGAATACGCCAACATGATCCTGATTTCCGCTCTGGCTTCGGTGATGTTTCTCGGCGGCTGGTTGTCGCCGCTGGTCGGATTGTTACCGAATTCAGTGTTTGAGATACCGGTGCTGGGTTTGTTATTGGGCAGCGGTATTCACTGGTTCTTTATTAAAATCGCGGTATTCCTGTTTTTCTTCCTCTGGTTCCGGGCAACCTTTCCCCGTTATCGTTACGATCAGATCATGCGCCTGGGTTGGAAGGTCTTTATTCCGATCACGATCGCCTGGCTGCTGGTTCTTGGTATAGCCATTCTGGCCGGGCTGCCGCCCTGGTTTTCGGCGGCATAGGGGGGCGGGAGAAATATGAAGCATTTTGTACAGTTCATGAAAAGTCTGTTCCTGCTGGAGCTGCTCAAGGGCATGAACGTGACCGGGCGCTATTTCTTCAAGCGCAAGATTACCTTGCGTTATCCGGAAGAGCGCACTCCGCTGTCGCCACGTTTTCGCGGTCTGCATGCTCTGCGCCGTTATCCCAATGGTGAAGAACGGTGTATCGCCTGCAAGTTGTGCGAAGCGGTCTGTCCGGCGTTGGCGATTACGATTGAATCGGCAGAACGCGAGGATGGTACACGCCGTACGACACGTTATGACATTGATCTGACCAAATGTATTTTCTGCGGTTATTGTGAAGAGTCCTGCCCGGTGGACTCGATTGTTGAAACACATATTTTTGAATATCACGGCGAGGAACGAAGTGACCTGCATATGACCAAGGAAAAACTGCTGGCGGTAGGCGACAAGTACGAGGCCCAGATCGCCCGAGCCCGTGAACAGGATGCGCGTTACCGCTAACCAGAGTGAACAGACGAAAATGGGCATAGAAAAATTTATTTTTTATATCTTCAGCGCGCTGCTCATCGCCAGCGCCAGCATGGTGATCACCGTGCGCAATCCGGTCAAGGCCGCGTTGTTCCTGGTGCTGGCCTTCTTTACCAGTGCTGTGCTCTGGTTGCTCATCCAGGCCGAATTTCTCGCGATTGTGTTGGTGCTGGTATATGTGGGCGCGGTGATGGTGCTATTCCTGTTCGTAGTCATGATGCTAGATATCAATATCGAGCGCATGCGCGCAGGCTTCATTCGCTATTTGCCTCTGGGCATCCTGGTGGCTCTGACTATGGCCGGGATGCTGATTTGGGTTGTCAGTGGCGATGGTAGTGCGTTCAATCATAGCGTGTTGCATGCTCCTTCCTATAGCAATACGCAGGCCTTGGGTCTGGTATTGTATACGGATTATGTCTATCCCTTCGAAATTGCCGCCGTGATTTTGCTGGTCGCGATTATTGCCGCGATTACGCTGACCCTGCGCCGACGGCCTGGTACCAAGCATCAGAAACCGCCTAGTCAGATCGCAGTGAAACGCCATGATCGTGTGCGGATGGTGAAAATGAAGGCCGAGGAGAGGAAATAAGATGCTCGAACTGTCCGATTATCTGATTCTTGGGGCGATTCTGTTTTCACTCAGCATTGCCGGTATTTTCATCAATCGCAAGAATGTGATCATTATACTTATGTCGATTGAGCTGATGTTGCTGGCGGTGAATATGAACTTTATCGCCTTTTCGCATTTTCTTAATAATATCGAAGGTCAGGTGTTTGTTTTCTTCATCCTCACGGTGGCGGCGGCGGAGGCCGCCATTGGTCTGGCGATTCTTGTTGTGTTGTTCCGTAACCGGCGCAGCATCAATGTTGAAGAACTGGATACACTGAAAGGGTAGAACATGCAGACTATTTATCTATTGATTGTACTGGCGCCGTTACTGGGCGCAGTGCTGGCCGGCGTCTTCGGGCGGCAGCTTGATCGGTCAACCGCGCACTGGGTGGCAAGCCTTGGTGTGGGTATCAGTTGCCTGTTGTCCCTGTATGTATTCAAGCACATGGTCATTGATGGTGCCCCCAGCTTTAACGGCACGGTTTATACCTGGATGGTCAGCGATGGCGTGCATTTCGAGATCGGCTTTTTGATCGACAAGCTGTCCGCCATGATGATGGTGGTGGTGAGTTTTGTTTCGCTCATGGTGCATATCTATACCATTGGGTACATGCATGATGATCCGGGCTACAAGCGTTTCTTTAGCTATATTTCCCTGTTCACGTTTGCCATGCTGATGTTGGTGATGTCCAACAACTTCATGCAGTTGTTCTTCGGCTGGGAAGCGGTAGGCCTGATTTCCTATTTGTTGATTGGTTTCTGGTACAAAAAAGAAACGGCTATTTATGCCAACCTCAAGGCCTTCCTGGTTAATCGCGTGGGTGATTTTGGTTTCCTGCTGGGCATTGCGGCGGTGCTTATGTATTTTGGCACGCTGGATTATGCACAAGTCTTCAACAATGCCAGCATCCTGAACGACCAGACTATTGAGATCATTGGCGGTCAGCCGTGGTCGGTTGCGACCCTGATCTGTATTTTGCTGTTTATCGGTGCGATGGGTAAATCGGCACAGGTACCCCTGCACGTCTGGCTGCCGGACTCGATGGAAGGTCCGACTCCCATCTCGGCGCTGATCCATGCGGCGACCATGGTGACGGCGGGTATTTTCATGGTGGCGCGTATGTCGCCGTTATTCGAACTCTCGGAAACCGCGCTGACGGTGGTCATGGTGATTGGTGCCACGACGGCGCTGTTCATGGGCCTGCTGGGGCTGGTACAGAATGATATTAAACGCGTGATAGCCTATTCCACCTTATCGCAGTTGGGTTATATGACCGTGGCACTGGGCGCTTCAGCTTATGCAGCGGGTATTTTCCATCTCATGACCCACGCCTTTTTCAAGGCGCTGCTATTCCTCGCGGCGGGTTCGGTGATTATCGCCATGCATCACGAGCAGGATATGCGCAAGATGGGTGGTTTACGCAAGTATATGCCTATTACCTGGTTTACTTCGTTGATGGGCTCCCTGGCGCTGATTGGCACGCCCGGGTTTTCCGGTTTTTTCTCCAAGGATTCCATTATCGAAGCCGTCGGCCAATCCAGTCTGCCGGGTTCCACCTATGCCTATGTGGCCGTAGTGTTGAGTGTTTTTGTGACCGCGCTCTACACGTTCCGCATGTACTTCCTGGTCTTTCATGGCAAGGAACGCATGGATGAACATACCCGTGCGCACCTGCGCGAGTCACCTCTGGTGGTTACGCTGCCCTTGATAGGGCTGGCTATTCCCTCGGTAATTATCGGCTACTTCTTTGTTGGCAGTATGGCCTTTGGTCATTTTTTCGGGGATGCGATTTTTGTTCTGCCTAAACATGACGTACTGGGTAAATTAAGCCATGAATTTCATGGTCCGGGTGCTATGATGCTGCATTCTATTTTCACTCTGCCGTTCTGGTTGGCGCTGTCCGGCGTCATCACGGCCTGGTATCTATATATCAAGCGCACCGATATTCCCGATACTATTAGCCGAAAATGGTCGCTGGTTTACAGTGTGCTAATGAACAAGTTCGGCTTCGACCGTTTCAATGAAATATTTTTTGCAGGCGGCGCTCGCGTGCTGGGTAAAATACTGTGGAAGGTAGGCGATGTATTTCTGATTGATATGCTAGTGGTCAATGGCTCGGCTTATACGATGGGCTGGTTTTCGGGCATTATGCGTCGTATTCAGACCGGCTATCTGTACACTTACGCCTTTGCCATGATTATCGGCCTGATGGCCTTGCTGGCTATATTTGTTCTCTAACCAGGGTTATGTTTAATGTTTGCTGACTGGCCACTTCTGAGCCTTGTAATCTGGACTCCCATTCTTGGGGGACTTGCAGTGCTGTCTGCAAATGGCGAGTCCCAGAAGACGGTGGCGCGAAGGCTGGCGCTTCTCTTTTCCATTTTGACCTTTGTGCTCACGATTCCGCTCTATACCGCATTTGACACGGGCACGGCGGCGATGCAGTTTGTTGAAGGGCCGATAGCGTGGATTCCCCGATTTAATATCTATTACAACCTCGGGGTGGATGGCATTGCCATGCCGCTGATTCTGTTGACCAGTTTCATGACCGTGCTGGTGGTGCTGGCTGGCTGGGAAGTGATTAAGGAACGGGTGGCCCAGTACATGGCAGCCTTCCTGATTATGGAAGGTCTGATGATCGGCGTATTTGCCTCGCTGGATGCGGCCCTGTTCTATGTGTTCTGGGAAGCCATGTTGATTCCCATGTTCCTGATCATCGGTATCTGGGGTGGGCCGCGCCGGGTGTATGCCACCATGAAATTTTTCATTTACACCTTTTTCGGCTCGGTGTTCATGTTAGTGGCGCTGTTGTATCTGCACTTTCAGACCGGCAGTTTCCTGATTGCCGATTTCCAGAACTACCCTATGGGCATGACGCCGCAACTGCTGATTTTCCTGGCTTTTTTGGTTGCCTTTGCCGTTAAAGTCCCTATGTGGCCGGTGCATACCTGGTTGCCCGATGCGCACGTCGAAGCGCCCACGGGCGGTTCGGTGATCCTGGCTGCCATCATGCTCAAGCTGGGCGCGTACGGCTTTCTGCGTTTCTCCTTGCCGATCACTCCCGATGCCAGCCAGGAGCTGGACTGGTTGATGATCAGCCTCTCGTTGATCGCCGTCGTCTATGTCGGTTTTGTCGCTCTGGCGCAGGAGGACATGAAAAAGCTGATCGCGTATTCCTCTATCGCGCACATGGGTTTTGTTACGCTCGGCTTTTTCATCGCCTGGCGCATTTTTGATAATACCGGCGCTCTTGAAGGCGCCGCCATGGGCATCGAGGGTGGTATTGTACAGATGGTGTCCCACGGCTTTATTTCCGGTGCGATGTTCCTGTGCGTCGGCGTAATGTATGACCGTATGCACAGTCGCCAGATCAGTGACTACGGTGGTGTTGTCAATACCATGCCCATTTTTGCCGCGTTTATGGTGCTGTTCTCGATGGCCAATACGGGGCTGCCAGGCACCTCCGGTTTTGTCGGTGAGTTTATGGTCATACTCAGCAGCTTCAAGGCTAATTTCTGGTTTGCCTTTCTGGCCGCGACCACGCTGATTCTGGGAGCCGCCTATACCCTGTGGATGGTCAAGCGGGTGATTTTTGGTGATGTGGCGAATGAGCGGGTGGCGGCGCTGGAAGATATCAATAAACGCGAATTCCTGATACTGGGCATACTGGCTGTTGCTGTGTTGCTGCTGGGTCTCTGGCCCGCGCCGTTGTTGCAAGTGATGGAAGCCACGGTCAACAACCTGTTGCACCATATGATGCAATCCAAGCTGTAAACCCGATGCGGTCAATACAATAATGGCAATATAAAATGAATTTTGAAATGCCCAATTTTCTTCTGGCACTTCCCGAGATATTTGTTCTCGGTATGGCCTGTGTGCTGCTGCTGATCGATCTATTTCTCAAGGATCAGGATCGCCATCTGACCTATCTGCTTTCATTATTTACTCTGGTGCTGGTGGCTGTCCTGACTGTTTACGGTTACAGCGGTGGACGCCAGATAAGCTTCAATGGCACCTATGTGGCGGACGGCATGAGTCAGGTGCTCAAGCTTGGCGTCTATTTTGCCGTGTTTGTGGTGTTTGTTTATGCCAAAGATTATTTGCGTGATCGCGGCATATTCAAGGGTGAGTTCTATCTGCTAGGACTGTTCGGCATGTTGGGCATGATGATCATGATCTCGGCCCACAGCCTGCTGACGCTTTATCTGGGCCTGGAACTACTGTCCCTGTCGATGTACGCCATGGTGGCCATGCAGCGGGATTCAGCTCGAGCTTCCGAAGCGGCCATGAAATATTTTGTTCTGGGCGCCATTGCCTCCGGCATGTTGCTCTACGGCATGTCCATGATTTATGGCGCCACGGGCACGCTGGATCTGGGAGGCATTGCCGGGCAGGCCGCGACGGCGGATAAAACCCTGATGGCTTTCGGCCTGGTCTTCCTGCTGGTCGGTGTGGCGTTCAAACTGGGTGCGGTGCCTTTTCATATGTGGCTACCGGATGTGTACGAGGGTGCGCCTACGGCGGTCACACTTTACATCGGCAGCGCCCCCAAGATAGCGGCCTTTGCTTTGCTGGCGCGCCTGCTGGGAGACGGCTTGATCAACCTGCATGATCAATGGCAAGGTATTCTGATTATTCTCGCGGTTCTGTCGATGGCGGTCGGCAATATCGTCGCCATTGCCCAGACTAACCTTAAACGTATGTTAGCCTATTCGACCATTTCCCACGCCGGCTTTCTGCTTCTGGGGATACTGACCGGCACGAAGAGCGGGTTTTCCTCGTCCATGTTTTATGCCCTGAGTTATGTTCTTATGGCGCTGGGTGGTTTCGGTATGATTATGCTTATCAGCCGCAAGGGGTTTGAAGGCGATAAGCTGGATGACTTCAAAGGCCTCAATAAGCGTAGTCCCTGGTATGCTTTCATGATGCTGATCCTGATGTTCTCCATGGCCGGGGTGCCGCCTTTCCTTGGTTTCTGGGCCAAGCTGTCAGTACTGGAGGAGGTTATTGCGTCGGGCATGATCTGGCTGGCGGTGGTAGGCGTCGTCTTTTCCATCATCGGTGTCTTTTACTATCTACGGATCATCAAGCTGATGTACTTCGATGAACCGGCCAGTGAGGCAGAACTGGAATGCAGCCCCGACATGCGTTTGATGATAAGCGCCAATGCACTGATGGTGCTGGGGATCGGTCTGTTTCCCGGAGCACTCATGGCTGCTTGTGCGGCTGCTTTTTCTACAACTTAAGCTTGTTAATTCACGGCAGTTCGTCTAAAATGCCAGCCTTCTGATGCGGGGTGGAGCAGCCTGGTAGCTCGTCGGGCTCATAACCCGAAGGTCGT
>CAZQVV010000002.1:0-18831 GCA_964596835.1 uncultured Thiohalophilus sp.
TCCATGCATTCCACGAGGTCGGATGCAATAATGCGAGCACTGACCCCGTATGCGCGCGCTGACCCCGTATGCGCGTCACTAACGGTGGTTGTTACCAGTTCATCGATAGAGAGACGCCTAAAATATTTTTTTCTGCATACGGTATGACTGTGACGCCCTTATAGGGCGTAGTGAAATAATAATTACTGAGTATTCCAATGGCAGCACCGGCAAGGACGTCGACAGGATAGTGTTTGTTTGCCCTGATTCTGCTCCAGCCCACAAAGCCAGCGGCGGCGTAGGCCGGCAGCGCGTACTTCCAGCCATATCGCATCTGTATAAATGCCGCACCCTGAAAGGCGGCTGAGGTGTGCCCGGATGGAAAAGACTGACCGCCGTTGTTACCCGGGCGTTTTTCGTTTACCGCAATCTTTAAACCATGCGTAATAACAAAAGTTGTCAGAAACGATTTATAAAATTGATTTGTCCCTTGCGTATCATGCATATAAAAAGTTGAGCCATAGGCGGTTAAGGGAATCAGGATCTGAAGAATGTCGCCTTCCTTTTCAACCCGGCTTTTTTCTGCCTGTCCCGCTGTTGATATTGCCAGTAACAGAGTTAAAACAATAAAGCGCATACCATGTAATTTCATTCCTGTCCTTTTGACGAAAATAGAATAACTGAATGTTTAGTACCTTAGAAATAATTTTCTGCGCATTTTGTAGAAGATTATTTCGTAAAGGTACTTATCTTGTGGTTTATCCAGGTTAGGGAAACGCTGATTAATTCTGCCGTTCGTGGTGAGCCTTGTCGAACCATGAACACCGAATTCAATAAAACCAGTATTTTAGACATCACATCCCTTCGACAAGCTCAGGACGAACGGAATTAATCAGAGTTTCTTTAACTGAGTTTGATTCCGGATAATAATCGGTAAAGTAACGGCATGACGATAATGACCAGAGGGATTTGTAGCAACAATCCGGAAATGATAGCGATGGCCAGCGGCTGTTGCATGGCGGAACCCTGGCCCAGCGCCAGGGCCAGCGGCATGAGTGCAAGAATGGCGGCCAGGGTGGTCATGCTGATGGGACGCATCCGATTGATCCCCGCCCGTATCAGCGCCTCGTATGGCGTTAAATTCTGTCTCAGGAGTTCGTGGTATTCCGAGAAATAAAAGATGGATACCTCGGTGACGATGCCGACGATCATGGTCATGCCCATCATAGCAGAGATGTTTAATTCGATGTCAGTTAACCACAGGCCGGTGAATACGGCCATCATGGCCAGCAGGGGAGAGACCATGATGGCCAGAGCGGCGGCGAATTCTTCGTACAGAAACAGTAGCAGCAAAAAGACCAGCATCAGTGAGGCGACAAATACGGCGATCAGTCCACGAAAGGCAATCTGTTGTTGTTTGTACAGACCCCCCAGTTCGTAGTACATATCAGCAGGTAACAGACCGGATTTATCCAGGGCCTGTTTGATCTCGTGTATGGTGGAACCCATGTCGCGCCCGCTTATACGGCCAGTGACGGCCACCATGCGTTTGAGATTGTCACGAGTAATTTGTGGCTGGCCGGTTTTTATCGAGATGTGAGCAATACGTTTGAGCGGGAAGCGATGGCCATCCGCTGCGCGCAGCCAGATCTTTTCGATGGCGCCGGTTGTGTTTCGCACCGAGGTGGGTACCCAGAGACGTACTCCGACCATCTTGATATTCTCCTGTACCTGGGTGGTGACCCGTCCGTTAAACCAGACCTCAAGTTGTTGGCTTACGCGATCAGGGTCAATGCCCTCAAGCGCCGCCTTGTCACGATCGACTATGATATTGATGGCATCACCGGCCAGCACGATGCCGTCCTTGACATCCACCACGCCGGTAATTTTGCTGATTGCAGCGGCCACCCGAGGGGCGGTGGCCAGCAATTCATCCAACCGGTCACTGTACAGTTTGATCTCGATAGGTTGAGGGACAGCCGTCAGGTCACCGATGAGATCCTCCATCAACTGCGCCATTTCAATTTCAAGCCCGGGCACCTTTCGTTTTATACGTTTACGGATTCTGTCCATCACCGTATTGATAGGCGGTCGGGGAAAGGACTTGAGGCGAACAAAGAAGTCGCCCTGGTTGGCCTCGGTGAGGCTGCCACCCAGTTGCGCGCCCGTGCGTCGGGAATAGGTGGCCACGGCCGGATCGTGGCGCAGGATGGTTTCTGCCTGGCGTAGCAGGCGGTCGGTTTCGCTCAGCGAAGTACCGGCGGGTGAGCGGTAGTCGAGGATAAAACCGCCTTCATCCATGCGTGGCATGAAGCCGGAGCCAACCTGTTTATAAGCGAACAGGCCGAGCAGAAGCAGGGGCGTCAGTCCCGCGATCAGCAACCAGGGTGCCTGCATGATGCGTTGCATTAAGCGCCGGTAACGGTTTTGCAGCCATTGGAATATGGGACCGGTGTCTTCTTTTTCAGCGTCTTTTGGATGCAACAGGTGTTCTGCAAGCAAGGGTATGGCCAGCCAGGCCAGCAGAAAGGAAATGAATAGACTGCTGGCCATGGTTAGCGAAAGGGCTTTGAAGAAGGCGCCGGTGACGCCGCTGAGAAACGCCAGCGGGGCGAAGATGATAATAGTGGCGGTGGAGGAACCCGCCAGGGGCGGTGTGAACTCGATGGCGGCCTGGCGTATAGTCAACCTGATATCCTGATGGCGTTCACGCAGGCGGCGGATGATGTGTTCAAGCATGACGATGGCATCGTCGACGATCAGACCGACGGCGGCGGCCATCCCGCCCAGGGTCATGATGTTAAAGCTCATATGAAGAACACTGAGCAACAGGATAGTGCTGGCTAAAACGGCGGGTACGAACAGGATCACCGCCAGGGTGATTTTTAGATTGCGCAAAAAAACAAATAAAATGACTGCGGCCAGTACCACTCCGATAGCAATGGCATCACGTACACTTTTCGCCGATTCAGTAATGAGTTGGCTTTGGTCATACCAGTTGGCAATGTGTACGGCGGCGGGTAATTTTTTGCCATAGGTTTTTAGTTGTTGCTGAATATCCTGCACAATCTGCACAGTATTGCCACCTGGCTGCTGGTAGATTTGCAGCAGAACCGCATCATGGCCATCGGCGGTAATGCGCAGCCATTGGGGTACGGTGGCCGGATAAATGCGTGCGATATCTTCCAGTCGTACCAGGCCATCGACACCGCTGCGCAGTACAGTATTTTTAATTGTTTGCAGGGAATGGATGCGGGTATCAGACAGCAGAAGATAGAGTTTGTAATGATCTTCAAGACGCCCTACCGCTTGTAACACATTGCTGGCCGACAGGGATTTGGCGACCTCGGCAAAGGTCAGTCCATAGGCTGCAAGCTTGTCCGGATCGACCTCAACCCGGTACTCGGCTCGCTTGCCACCCATCACCAGGACTTTGGCCACACCATTGACCGATGACAACAGGGGCAATAATTGATATTGCGCCAGATCGCGTAGTTGTACCAGGGATTCGGTATCCGAGGTCAGGCTGTAGGCGGCGACCGGAAACACAGTAGGATCCATGCGACGGACGTTGAAACGGGTGCCCGGCGGCAGGCTGGGCAAGATCTGATTGATAGCCGATTCCACCTGTAACATGGCGGCGATCATGTCATCGCCCCACTTGAAGTTAATAGCCAACTCCGCGCTGCCACGACTGGTGGTAGAACGCAGGTTGGCTACACCGGGTACGCTTCGTACCGCCTGTTCCACCGGGCGGGTTACCGCAATAACCATTTGATCGGCCGGGCGGTCACCGGCCTCCAGCAATACCACGAGGCGCGGGAAGCTGACATAGGGAAACAGGGCGACCGGTAACGTCAGCCCTGCCGCCATTCCCCCCAGCGCCAGAATGGCGGCGAGAAACAGGATCGACCGGCGGTGGGCGGCGGCCCAGTGCGTGACATCCATTATTGGCTGTTCCTGATCGCCATGCCGTCATGCAGTTCATAATTTCCCAGGCTAATGACGCTATCGCCTGCTTTTAGCGGGCCAATGATCTCGATCTCATTACCTTTTTCCAGGCCTGTCCGCAGGTTTATTCTTTTGGCTTTGCCCTTTTTGATGGTGTATACAAAGGTACCCCGATCATCCTCCAGTACGGCGCTACGGGGGACGAGCAGAGCCGGATGAGGCGTCAGGTGGATATACCCCAGGATGCGGCTGCCGAGTACCAGGTGATCGATCGGTTGTTCCGGAATCGGTGACAGGACTTCTACCAGATGCGTGCGGGGATTGATCATGGCATGCACTTCGCGGATCCGGCTTTCTACCTTTATCCCGGGTACAAAGACGGAGGTGATCGTGATGGGGGTGCCAGGCTTCAGGCGAGCCAGATCTTCAGGTTCAACGCCGAGGCGAGCGATGAGCCGTTTCTCTGCGGCGATGAACATGGCGGTAGTGTTGGCCTGCACCCGCTGCCCCTGGGCGACATCGAGTTGCGTGATGATGCCATCCGTCGGTGCATACAGGGTTTCTTGCCTGCGATTCAGGCCGCGCTTGCGTAGCGCCTTCAGCGATGATCCGGCATCACGCCATGCTTTATGCGCCGCGTCGACCTGTGTTCTGGTGGCGAGCTGTTCCTTTAGCAGACGTTGCCTGCGTTCAAGTTCCCGGCGTGCAAAGGCCACTGCATTTTGTGCCTGTAGATATTGTCGGCGGGCATTCGGGGCGGTGATTACCTGCAGCAATCGGTCGCCTTTTTTTACGCGCTGCCCCAGACGCACCCAGACACGACTAATCTGTCCTGCATGAGCAAGTGAAAGACTCAGGATCTGATCCGGGTCGGGCTCCAGAACGCCATAAGCGACCAGGGTTTCGCTGATTTGTTTTTTTATGACCTTTGCGGTTGTTACTGCCACACTCGCGATATTCTCGGCGTGCAAAGTGGGGGCAAGGGTGATACCCAGGGCTATCATTAAAGCAAAAAACAGGGCTGATGTTTTATGGTGGTGCATGACTATTATTTTGAATCTCTCTGGGTTTAATTCCCCGCTGCCTGCAGCGAAAAACGGTAGAATGGATAGAGTGAAGCGAAACCCATCAGCACGCTCGCCTGGATGGGTTTCGCTTCACTCTACCCATATACAATTTAATACCCCGTCCGCTTGCGTTGGGGTACTTTAGTAGCGAGCGCGCTTATAGTGCGGGTCCCGGCTTCCGGCAATGCCAGTAAGGTTTGCAATGCGATGCGGTTTTCCCACTGCGTTTGCTCCAGGGTGATTTGTTCCAGGTGTTTTTTGACCCAGGTGGATTCCATATTGAGGAAAGTGAGGGCATCGATATCACCCTGACGATAAGCCCGGCGTGCACGTTCCACGAGTTCTTTCAATCGAGGCAGGTAAATTTGCAAATGGTGGCGCTGCTCTTCAATAATAGATTGCAGTTTCATGAGTCGGCTGACATCAGTTTGTGTTTGGGCGAGGCGTGCCTGATATTCTTCGGATAATTGTTTGCGTGTCGCACGCTGGATAGCAATGGCGCCACGGTTACCGCTGAACAAAGGCAGATTAAGACGGATACTGAACCCACCGGTATAAACATTGCTGGTATCCCGCGCCCGGTTGATACCAATACTGAAGGACGGGAACTGCGCCAGGATGGCGGCCCTGACCCGTTCCTCCTGCGCCTGATAACCCGCTTTCAGCGCAAGTAAATCCGGTCGGATAGTCGGCAGTTTCCTGATTTGTGCTTGAACACAGGCTGGATCGATCGAGGTTTCAGCGGGAAGTTTTGCCAGTGAAATAACAACATCCGCCTGCAGACCCAGCAGGTGATGGAGGTCGTGCCGGGTCTGGTTGTGTTGCTGTTCCAATCGGCTGATCTGGGAGAAACTGTCTACCAGGGCCGTGAGATCGGTACCATTGACATCAATAGTGATATTGCCTTCCATCAAACCCTGTTGAGAGTGTTGATAGCGTTGCTGATACAGCTTGCGCATGGTGCGCAACAAGGTCAGCCGCTGTCGCTCTAGCTGGAAACGGACCGCCAGGGAACGTGCCTGCTGAATGACTTGCCATTCCTGCCACAACAGTTCCAGATGCACCCTGGCTTCTGTGCCCTGTGCTGCACTGATGCGCGCCTGGCGGGTAATCAGGGGAATGATGTCATAGCCCAATCCAAGCCCCAGGCCGTTGGTGTAACCGGCGGTCGCCGGATGGTCAATATTGGTCGAGAGCTGAGGATCCGGTAGCAGACCGGCGGCAAAGGCCTGCGCACCGGCCACGTTCAGTTGTGCGCGCTGGGCTTTGAGATCAGGATTGTTGAGAACAGCAATGATGGCTACTTCGGTTAAATCCAGGCCATCATCCAGGTTGATCCGGTAGCTATCATTTTCAGGCTTGATCGATCGGTTTACCCTTGCCACAAGCAGGTTCAGATCTTTTTTCAGCAGTGCCTGTTCGGGTAAGGGCTGAGGCTGGTAGGTTGCGCATCCGCCCAGAAGCAAAAGGCCGATCAGAGCGAGAAGATATCGGCGCCATGAAACGCATCGGGTTGTTTCGGTTGACATATGAAAGTCTCAGTTGTTTTCGTCAGCATTTCCTTCATCTCGATTTTGCTGTTGCAGATAGATTACATCAGCGCACCTTGCCAGGGTCTTTCCTGAACATTGCCAAACGGTAGGGCTTTGATGAAAGGCTATTCGTAATAAAAGGAACAAATCGGGGATTATGACGCATGAGCTAACAGAATTTATTTTTTCAGGACTAACCTTTCTGAACGGTAATAACGGGCTGTCTGGATACTGAGATAAAGTACGGGCAATAAAGCGACACGCCGTTCAGTATAAATCAACAGGACTCAAATGGTTGCATGAGGTAATGGAACATGGCTCCATGTTTAAAAAAAGAGTAAAGCATCATTTGTTTTTGTCGCTGATGATGCTTTGTGCGATACCGGCCATGGCTGATTCGGTCGTGACTGAAACTGCCATAGCCGGTAGTTGGCAACCCGTCGTATCCGCATTTGCGCGTGTGAGCGCACACCAGCGGGCGGTGCTCAGCCTGCCTTTTTTTGCGCGGATTGTGGCCCTTGATGTCGAGCCGGGAACGAGGGTGGCGGCGGGTAACGAACTGTTGCGCTTTGATGCTCCCCTGTTTCGTCAGCACCTGGCCGTCTGGAAACAGAGGCTGCTGGAGCTTCGGCTGGCGAAGAAACGTTTGCAGGTGCTGCGTGAGAGTGAACGGCAACACGTGATTACTCGTCAGGAACGCGTGCTGGGCGAACAGGCCGTGGCCCGGGCGCAGGGCCAATCCGGTTTGGCCTGGCAGATTCTGGCGGCGGATCTGGATCTCCTGCATGTACAAATTGACAAAAAAACACTTGAGGATCGTATCCGCAAAGCGGGCGTGCAGGCTGTTGCACGAAATCTTGCCAGATTGCGTGCGCCCTTTGCCGGGGTGGTCAGCCTGCGCCGGGCAGCCCTGGGGGAACAACTTTCGGCAGGCAGCCCGTTACTGGAACTGGAGACGCTGGATCCCGTGTATGTGGATGTGGGCTTGCCAGAACGGAAACTGCGCGTATGGCAGGCAGGGAAGACCTATTGGCTTAAGGATAAAAAACGAATCAGCCTGCGGCGTTTGCCGGGTGTGCCCCTCTATGATGCTCGCACCGGGCTTTGGTTGCGCCGTTATGAAAGCAAAAATCCTGGTGGATTTTTACGTGACGGAGCCTGGATCGAGGTTCAGCACCAGGGCGTGTCCCAGGCCGTTGTCTGGGTGCCAGCTGCGGCGGTGGTGGCGCGTAATGGCAAGACCTGGTGTGTGATCCGCAAGCAGGATCAGTTTAAAGCTGTTGAGGTGCATGTGGGTGCGGTTTCTGGTAGACGGATACCGATATTATCCGGCCTTAAAGCGGGGACTAAAGTGGTCACCCGGGGGGCTTATGAGCTGCTTTACCGCGATATCAAAGAACTTATCAAGTTCGTAGACTAAATATCTGCGTTTCAGTCTGTTTTCCCTTCGACAGGCTCAGGGCGAACGGTTTCTGTGGTCAGAAATTTACTGGTTCCCAGGCTCCGCGTGGGAACCCATACCTCGATCGATGTGTTGATCCCGGTATGCATTCCCACGCCGGAGCGTGGGAGAAAAAAGTAGTCACCCAGGGGGCTTACGAGCTGCTTTACCGCGATATCAAAGCACTCATCAAGTTCGTAGACTAAATACGCGTTCCGAATACCCGTTGCTTTAAAGTGTAACCGATTAAATCACCGTTCGTCCTGAGCTTGTCGAAGGAAGCTTGTCGAAGGAAGCTTGTCGAAGGAAGCCCTTCGACTTCGCTCAGGAGAGCCTTGTCGAAGGATGAACAGACTAAATTGCAGTAGTTTTCCTGTTCCACGTTCATGGTTCGACAAGCTCACCACGAACGTGGAACTTACCACTGATCCGGTATTAGAAACTTTTATTTAGAGGCTATCCATGTTCGAACGTCTTCTTCGTCAGCCCTTCGTCGTGATCCTCGGGGTGCTGCTCATCGGCCTCGGGGGCCTGGCCTCACTACGCAGTTTGCCAGTGGATCTGTTTCCACGCCTGGACTACCCGCTGATCAATGTCGTCACTCACTATCCCGCTGGCACCGCCGAGGATATGGAGCAACTGGTTACCCGGCCGATCGAGAATGCCATGCTGGGCTTAACGCATTTGCGTCGGGTACGCTCTACCTCCAGCGCCGGGTTTTCCCAGGTCACGGTGGAGTTTAGCTGGGGCGTGGATGTGTTACAGGCGCGGCAGTTGGTGAGCAGCCGTCTGGCAACGGTTAACCTGCCGGCGGCAAGCCAGGTTAAGCTGGAGAATATTGGTACTTCTCTGGCTATGCTTTCCACCTACACCCTGAGCGGTGGCGACCCCGTGGCCTTGCGAAGCTGGGCCGAATATCGGCTGGCGCCGCGACTCGCGGCACTGCCGGGCGTGGCGCGGGTGGCGGTGATGGGGGGCGGCCAGGCGGCCTGGCGTATCGATGCCGATCCGCTACGGCTCAAGCGTTATCATCTGTCCATGCAGGATATCGCCACAGCGGTGCGGGCGGCCAATGTGCTGGATACCGGCGGTTATATCGAGCAGCACGGCCGTGATCTGCTGGTTCGCAGCGAAGGACGCCTGCTGACACTGGCGGATCTGAAGCGGGTGACGGTTCGCCATGATGCACAGGGTCGCCCCGTGCGCCTGGGTGATGTGACGCGGGTTTATGCGGGCGCCAAACCACAGCGCTACGTGATCACCAGTAATCGTCAGCCAGCGGTGGCCTTTACCATTCAGAAACAGGTTGCCGCCAGTACACTGGCGGTTTCCCATGCCGTGGACACTATGCTGGCGGGTTTACCGCTGCCTGCGGGAGTTTATCTGCACAAATTTTACGATCAGGCAGAAATTATCGGCCTGGCTTACCGCAATATGCGCAACAATCTGCTCATGGGGGCGTTGTTGGCCATCATGGTGGTGGTCTTCATCCTCGGTCGCAATCGTGCCAGTCTGGTGATTGCCATTACGTTTCCACTGACGGTACTGGCGACCTTCTGGGTGATGAACGGACTGGGTCTGGGTTTAAACCTGATGACCCTGGGGGCCTTAACGGTTGCTATTGGTATGGTGGCGGACGATGCGATTGTGGTGCTGGAGAACATCGACCGCCATCGCCAGCGGGGGCAAACGCCCTGGCAGGCGGCGCTGAGCGGTAGCCGCGAGATCCTGGGGGCCGATGTCGCAGGTACTCTTACCGTGCTGGCGGCTTTCGCGCCGCTGGTGATGGTAGGAGGGCTGGCAGGCCGTCTGTTTCATCCTTTCGCGCTGACCTTTAGTGCGCTGTTGCTGTTTTCACTGTTGCTGTCGATTACCCTGATCCCTCTGGCTGCCGCCTACTGGATGCGGCCGCAGAGCGAGGCCAGGGCGCGGCATCAGGGTTCTGGTGCTGCGGTTGTGCGCAGCTTTGAACGTTTTAATCTGCATTTACTGGATATTTTTCTGCGTCACAGACGCAAAACCCTGTTGCTGACTGTTCTGGTGCTGCTGGGTAGTCTGGGGTTATTGGTTTTCAATCCGGCGCGCATGTTACCGCTGCTGGATGAGGGCAGTCTGTTACTGAGTTACGGGCTGGCACCGGGTACCTCGCTCGCCGAAAGCAACCGGGTAGGTGACGATCTGGCGCGACGCCTGTTAGCACTGCCCGCTGTGAAGGGCGTATTTCGGCGCACCGGCTCGCCCGGCTCATCGTTCTATATCGAAGGACAGAATGAAGGTGAACTGGTGGTGCGCCTGAATCAAGGCAAAGCGTTTGACCCGCTACGGGTCAAGGCGGATATCACACGGCTATTGGCCAACACACCCGGCGTGGTGGGTCGGGTCAATGAGCCCACCACAGAGAAACTGGATGAATCCTTCTCTGGTCTGCCGGCTCTGTTTGGTATTACCCTGTATGGCACAAATCTAAAACAACTCTATGCCAGTGCGGCACGAGTGGAGAAGGCCGCAGGGAAGGTGGATGGCTTATCTAATGTGGTCAACAACACCCGGGTTCCGGTGGACCAGGTACGGGTGGCGATCGACCGCGCTGCGCTGGCGCGTTTTGATGTCGATGCGGCTACAGCAGCGCGGGCGGTACATAATGCCATGCAAGGCGAGACCCTGACTCAGGTGATTATCGATCAACAGCCCATCGACATTTTTCTGCGTTACGCTACGCCTCATCGAGACAGCCTTGCTGATTTACGGCGGGTGCAGGTGCCGGATCATCAAGGGCATCTGATCCCGCTGTCACAACTTGCCCATATCGAGACGCTGTCGAGCTACCCCATCATCGAGCACCAGCGTGGCATCCGAACACTGACGCTGACGGCCGAGATAGACGGCAACCCGTTTGCGGTAATCCGGCGTCTGGATCAGGCGCTGGCCAATCTGAAGTTGCCGCAGGACATCCAGTGGAGCTACACCGGCGAGTACGGCCAGCTTCTGCATACCGGCGGACAAGTGCTGTGGTTGTTATTATCCTCCGCGCTGCTGGTCTACGGTATCATTACGGTACAGCTTGGCAATTTGCTGGATCCGGCGGTGGTGCTGAGCAAGCTGCCGCTGGATTTCATGGGGGCGGCGTTGGCGCTGTTTATTACCCGTCAGCATCTGGATCTCACTGTGGCCATCGGTTTTATCACGCTCATCGGTGTGGCCACCAACAACGGTATTATGCTGCTGACCTTTACCCGTGACTTTCGGCGTCAGGGGCTGGATGCCGTTGCCGCCGTGCGCGAGGCGGTGCGTCTGCGCAGCCGCCCCATGCTGCTGACCCATCTGACCACCCTGCTGGCCCTGATCCCGGCGGCCCTGGGGCTGGGAAAGGGGCCGCAGCTTTTGCAGCCGCTGAGCATTATGCTGTTTGGCGGCCTCACCGCAGGCACCCTGCTGACGTTGAACCTGCTGCCGGTTATTTATGTCATGACTGATCGCTGGCGCAAACCAGTGGTGCCATCCGGGAAGACTGAATCATGATGCGCGTCTCTACTTCAGATCCGTTCATCCTGAGAAATCCCATTTGTTCTGATCGACCCCGTTCGTCCTAACCGACCCCGTTCGTCCTGAGCAAAGTCGAAGGAATAGACAACCCCGCAGCAAGCTAGCGGGGTATTAAGTGGCAGCATGCTGATGGATTTCGCTTTGCTCTACCCATGCTACTGTTTTTTGCTGCCAGCCGTGATGTTGTTACATTTTTTTAGCGGTTCAGAAGCCGGACAGATTACAGTTTTTCGATTTTAGCCTGCTGTTCTTTCAGCTGCTGCAATGATGCGGCCGCTTCTTTTAGTTTTTCCCGCTCATTTTCGACCACGGCCGGCGGCGCTTTGGCGACGAATTTCTCGTTCCCCAGTTTGCCTTCGGTGCGGGTCATGTCTTTTTCAAGTCGCTCGATTTCTTTGCCCAGACGCGCCAGCTCGGCGTCCTTGTCGATAAGACCGGCCATGGGGATCAGCACCTTCATTTCACCCACCAGGGCGGTGGCGGATTCGGGTGCATCTTCGCCGCTTTCCAGCCACTGAATGCCCTCGATCCGGGCCAGGGTTTTCAGATAGGGGGTATTGGCGTCGAGCAGTTGCCGGTCACGCTCATCACCGTTTTGCAACAACACGGGCAGGGGCTTGCCGGGCTTGATGTCCATGCTGCTGCGGATCTTGCGCACGCCGAGGACAAAGGTTTTCAGCCATTCGATTTCGATCAGCGCCTGCGGATCGATCAGCGTTTCGTCGGTTTGCGGATAAGGTTGCAGCATGATCGTATCCGTGGTTGGCCGATTCTTCTGGTTGACGCCCGCCAGCGGCGCGACCCGCTGCCAGATCTCTTCGGTAATATAAGGCATGAGCGGGTGGGCCAGGCGCAGCAGGGTTTCCAGCACCTGGATCAGGGTGCGGCGGGTGCCGCGTTTGGCGGCATCAAAGCTGTCCTCATTCATGAGTACCGGCTTGGTCAATTCCAGATACCAGTCGCAGTATTCGTTCCAGGTGAATTCATAAATCGCCTGGGCCATGTGATCAAAACGATAATGCTCGATAGCGTCATGGATGCTGCGCGTGGTTTCCTGCAGGCGTGAAAGAATCCAGCGATCGGCGGCTGAGAGTTCGATCTCGCCGCCCTTGACGCCGCAGTCCTGGCTTTCGGTGTTCATCAGCACATAGCGGGCGGCGTTCCAGAGTTTGTTGCAGAAGTTGCGGTAGCCTTCGAGCCGGTCCATAGAGAGAATAATATCCCGCCCGGTGGAGGCCATGGCGGCGAAGGTGAAGCGCAAGGCGTCGGTGCCGAAGGCGGCGATGCCGTTGGGGTAATTCTTGCGCGTGACTTTTTCGATACGCTCGGCCAGATGTGGTTGCATCATGCCCGAGGTGCGTTTTGCGACCAGCGATTCGAGATCGATACCATCGATGATGTCGATGGGATCCAGCACATTGCCCTTGGACTTGGACATTTTCTGGCCTTCGGCATCACGCACCAGCCCATGAATATAGATTTCATGGAAGGGTACTTTGTGCATAAATTTCAGGCCCATCATGACCATGCGCGCGACCCAGAAGAAAATAATGTCAAAGCCGGTGACCAGCACGCTGGTGGGGTAAAAGGTGTCTAGTTCCTCAGTTTTTTCCGGCCAGCCGAGGGTGGAAAAAGGCCAGAGGGCGGAGGAGAACCAGGTGTCGAGCACGTCGTCGTCCTGGCGCAGGGGGAAATCGTCATCGAGGCCGTGCTGTTCACGAATTTCCTTTTCACTGTGGCCCACATAGATATTGCCCTGTTCGTCATACCAGGCCGGGATGCGATGGCCCCACCAGATCTGGCGACTGATACACCAGTCTTCGATATTGCGCATCCATTCGTAGTAGGTGTTTTTCCAGTTATCCGGGACAAAACGAATATCACCGTTCTCTACGGCTTCGATGGCGGGTTTGGCCAGCGGCGCGACTTTCACATACCACTGATCGGTAAGATAAGGTTCGATCACGCTGCCGGAGCGATCACCGCGCGGTACCATAAGTTTGTGATCGTCAATTTTTTCCAGCAGGCCGGCGGCATCCAGATCCGCGACGATTTGTTTGCGGGCATCAAATCGATCCAGTCCGACATAGGCTTCAGGCAGGAGTGACCCCTCACTTTCATCATTGGCGCGAATGCTGGCATCGTCGTTGAAAATATTGATCAGGCCGCCGTGGGGCAGTGCCTGAATGGCGGTATGATCACGGTGGCGCTGCCAGACACCATAGTCATTGAAGTCGTGTGCCGGGGTGATTTTCACGCAGCCGGTGCCGAACTCGGGATCGACATATTCGTCGGCAATAATGGGGATGCGGCGGCCCGTGAGCGGCAGTTCAACGAATTCACCCAGCAGGTGTTGATAACGTTCATCCCCTGGGTGTACCGCCACTGCGGCGTCGCCGAGCAGGGTTTCCGGCCGGGTGGTAGCGACGATGACGTGCCCCGTGCCATTGCTCAGCGGGTAACGCATGTGCCAGAGGTGGCCGTTTTCCTCGTTTGACAACACCTCCAGATCAGAAACGGCGGTATGCAGGACGGGATCCCAGTTTACCAGCCGCTTACCACGGTAGATGAGACCTTCCTGGTAGAGGCTGACAAAGACCTCGTTGACAGATTGGGACAGGCCTTCATCCATAGTGAACCGCTCGCGGCTCCAGTCCGGAGAGGCGCCTATACGCCGCAGTTGGCGGGTGATGGTGCCGCCGGATTCCTTTTTCCACTGCCAGATTTTTTCAATGAAGGCCTCACGGCCCAGATCGTGACGGGTTTTGCCCTCGGCTTCGAGCTGGCGTTCCACCACCATTTGCGTGGCGATACCGGCATGGTCGGTGCCCGGTTGCCAGAGGGTGTTGTCGCCCTGCATGCGGTGATAACGAATCAGGGCATCCATGATGGTATCCTGAAAGGCATGACCCATGTGCAGGTTGCCGGTGACATTGGGCGGCGGGATCATGATGCAATAAGATGGCTTGTCGTCTGTTGCCTCGAATGGGGGGGCAAAATACTGATTATTTTCCCAGGTTTCGTACCAGCGTTGTTCGATAGCGTCAGGGTTGTATGTTTTTTCCACGGATTTGAATGCGCCTGTTTAATTGATTTTTTTGAAAACGTTGGTTAAGCGGCGATTATACCCGAGATTATCTCTTTTCCATAAGCCGCTCGGTATCCCGAAGCTGCGCGGGTAAGGCTGCCATGCTAGTATTACGGGCTTTGGCTTTTTTCGGATATTCCATGCAGTTGACCAAGCGCCATCTCTGGCTCACTTTGCTGAGCACCCTGATCATAAGATTACTCTTTGCCCAGTTCATGCCCCTGACCGGTGATGAGATGTATTTTATCGAATGGGGTCGGCATCTGGATTATGGCTACTATGACCACACGCCCATGGTCGGCTGGCTTCTGGCGGCGTTGCTCCATTTTGGTGATGCACCCGTATGGCTGCGTCTGCCACAGATCCTGATAGTCACGTTTATCGGCTGGGCTATCCACCGTCTGCTGCGAGATACGCATCCGAAATCTGCTGTGATGGCGGCGATTCTGTTCTTGATCGCGCCCATCAATGTGCTGGGTGTGCTGATCACCACGGATACGCCCCTGCTATTCTGGTCGTTTTTGTCGGCGCTGTGCTTTTACCGGGTTCAGAAGGATGATGCGCCGGGCTGGTACCTGTTGACAGGACTGCTGTTGGGGCTGGCGTTTTTCTCCAAGTTTTTTGCCGGGCTACTGGGGATAGCCTATGTGGTTTATACCCTTTTATATGTGCGTCGCGGCTGGCGGCCCTGGCGCGGAATCGGTTTGATCATCCTGGGCACTCTGCCGTTTATTTTTCTCAATCTGTTGTGGAATTACAATCATTGTTGGGATAACTATCTTTTTAATCTCATCAATCGTACTGATGGTGATAGCTTTTCATTCGAGTTACCGGCTAAATACCTGCTGATGCTGGTCTATTTATTGAGTCCGGCCGTCGTTTATTACTACATCAAAGAAGGCCGGAAAAATTTGCATCCCGGAACCGGCATAGGTCTGTTTAGCAGCCTGTTCATTATCTCCTACAGCCTGTTCCTGTTGTTGTCTTTCTGGGTCTCCATTGGTCTGCACTGGTTGCTGAGTTTCTATCCATTTGTTTTTATCGGCATGGCGTCGGTTTTTTCTGCTACGGCCCTGCGCCGGACGTTTTATTTCATGTTGCCGTACTCGCTGGTGCATGTGTTAGTGCTGGCGGTGCTACTGATCATGGGGCCGGGTCTGTTTCGTAACAATGAGAGCATTTACCGGGATCTGGTCTACGGCTTTTATAGTGACAGGATGGTCGAGATGCTGGCGCCGTATCGCGGTGAATATATTCTTGCCACCGACAGCTATACCGAGTCGGCAATACTCTCTTATCGTAGAGGCGGCGTGCATGTGCCAGTGCTGGGGGTGGGGTCTCATCATGCGCGGCAGGACGATATGGTCACTGATTTCCGAAAGCTGGAGGGTAAGAATATTTTGCTGCTCAGCTACTCTTCCAAACTGGAACAGCACCGTGACTGGTTCGATTCGGTGGAGCTGCATACGCTGTCGATAGCGGGGACAAAGTTCTATTATCTTCTTGGCCGGGGTTTCAGGTATAAAACATATCACCGGGAAGTTCTTGAGCGTGTTCTGTCAGACTATTACCAGATCCCGGATTATCTGCCGGTGGGGCGCTGCGGTATGTTTGAGAAATATGGGAAGCCGAAGAAACTGGGTGGTGGCTGAATAGCTTTTAAAACCGTTCGCCCTGAGCCCTTCGGCTTTGCTCAGGAGAGCCTTGTCGAAGGGTAGACAGGATTGGGACACTTAATTTAGTGGTCTAAGAGTTTGACATTGTCCAGAAAAATAATTCGTGGTTGTGGAAGGGATGTTACAAAAATACCCAGGTTGCGAATTTGTCCCAGATCCATTTTCCGATGTCGGGGGGCAAAAGCAACATCGTTTAAGTTAATGTCAACTTTATTCCAGCCTGCCAGGAGCAAAAACCCATGATTGTAGCGATCACTATACCGCTGTCCCCCCTGTGTATGTTGCAGATCATGTATACGGCAGGTAATGGATAAGGGCTGCGTCTGCGGATTATAAATGCTTAGCTCTAATGTTTTGTATTTTCGCCAGTTTCCTGGAAAATATCTTAGCTCAATACCTGAATAGTGCGCGGTGGACAATGCTATTTCCATAATATGGTCATCGGCTATGGCTGGAATATGTTTTATCGTCATTTTGGCGTTATTAGCATGCCAACGATTTAGCTCAAAGGGAGTTTTAAAATCAGAGAGGATCGGAAACTGCTTCCAGGCAATGGTTTCATCAAACAGGCTGATGGCCAGTGGCCGGAGCTGAACCAGCAGTAGAATGACAGCCACAGTTCGTAATATTATTTTTAGTTTAACGAGGTTTCCGGAATAGGCCGAACTCAGGCTGAGGAACAGAAAACTACCGGTCAAATCCCGAATGACATCGACCGGGTCGGCGGTACGGTTCGGTATATGGTATTGCAGCACTTCAACCAATGTACCGGTAACCAGGGTGACGGAAAGAACAAAGAGCCATTGCCTGGTTAAATTGTAACGAGAAAGCCAATCCCATTTACTAAACGCATAACTCAGCAGCGAAAAATAAATAATATGGCCGAGATTCCAGAACGCCGAGAATGAGCGCGCCGAATTATGATCAGGTCCGCCGAGGAAAAATAATATTGATCCTGTTAGCAGGCCAATGCTGGTTATCCAGAAGCGATAGTCTTTTGAGGCGATGTTTGTGAAATTAAGCTTCATGTATCAGGCAGGGTCAGGCTTGTTTGGTTCTTGTCTTACTATATCAGATAAGGTGTGAACAAATTATTAACAGACAGAAATTTTATGAATACCCCTATAGTTTATCGAGGAGCAATCTATTTCAGCATGCTACGCTAAATTTTGATACACGGATATGATGTTGCAGGTTTCCTGGGGGCATTCTGGAAATGCCGGGTCCCATTGCTTTGATGATTGGATTCCGGCTAATAATATGCCGGAATGACGGCAGGAGAGGATATATTTTTTCTGTACCTATTCAAAGCCTACTGGGGCAGGGTTTCTCACCACTGTCCTGCTTACATTGAGGAAACAGGCACTTCCTTCGGTCGCCCAACATGCCTGGCCTGTCATTGACTTCATTGTTGGGCTTCGCCATAAAGATCATGGCTCAGCGCCAACCTACCTACAAGGCTCCCTGGCAAGGGTGCTGAATAGTTTCTTTTCTCTTTAAGTTAAATACCATTCAGCTATGAGCTAAATAGCGGTTCCAAAGGTCAGTCCATTTCAGCCATTACTACCGTTCGTCCTGAGCTTGTCGAAGGAAGCTTGTCGAAGGAAGCTTGTCGAAGGAAGCCCTTCGACTTTGCTCAGGAGAACCCTCTCGAAGGACTGTATTACTTTATGACCTTGCTGGCCACGTTGGAATAAGCACTCGATACTCCCGCCGAATTATAGGCGGTGATAACAAAATAATAGGTATTTTGCGATAGGTTCTCGACGACATAGGACGATATGCTGGGGTTTTTAATGTCGATGGAGTTTGGATAGACGCCCGATGTTGTGCCATAAAGAATTTTAAACCCGGCCAGATCACTCAAAGCGGAGTTATCCGTGTTTTCTGTCGGCGGTGTCCAGTTAAGGGTGACGGAACCGTTGGCACTGCCAAGAACCTCAATGTTAAATGATGCGAGCGACTTGCGTGCCTGACCATCACTGACGCTAATACTGATATTTCTTGTTATGTCGCCGATAGTGGCAATGGATGGCGTGCCGGTTAACGCCCCTGTGCGGGTGTTAAAGCTTGCCCAGTTTGGCTTGTTCGTTATGCTGAATGTCAAGCTGTTTCCATCTGCATCCGTGGCTGATGGGGTGAAACTGTAGCGCCTGGCGGCAAGCGTTGTGGTTGCCGGCGAACCCGTAATGGACGGCGCCCGGTTGAGGTTGTTTACCCTAATGCTAAATGCGGGAAGATAAGTAGAGTCTGTACCATCGTTGACACTAATTCTGATGGATGGATAATTTCCCGCATCCTGCATACCGGGTGTTCCTGAAAGGACGCCGGTATACGTATTGAAGCTGGCCCAGCGTGGTTTGTTTGAAATCCTGAAGCGAAGCGAGTTGCCATCCCGGTCACTGTAAGCAGGGGCAAAATGATAACGGCTACCTTCAGTAATCGAGGTGCGCGGTGATCCTGTTATAACCGGTTTGTTATTAACGGGAGTTGCTGGAGTTGCCGGAGTTGCTGGAGTTGCTGGAGTTGCTGGAGTTGCTGGAGTTGCTGGAGT
>CAZQVV010000002.1:18931-49395 GCA_964596835.1 uncultured Thiohalophilus sp.
TACGGGAGTTACGGGAGTTACGGGAGTTACGGGAGTTACGGGAGTTACGGGAGTTACGGGAGTTGCCGGAGTTGCCGGAGTTGCCGGAGTTGCCGGAGTTGCCGGAGTTGCCGGAGTATCGCTGGAGTTGGCGATGGTTATAGCGGAGTCCAGTCTGGATGAGTCAAATGGAGTAATATCTGAGGATGCGGTGCCAGATTGCAGCTTGGATAATTGACTGACAATAGATTTTAAGGCGCTACTGTCTGATGTTGCTGTATCAATGGCGGCGATGGCCTGTGATAACATTTTACCTGTGATTAATACCTCGTTCGTGCTGGTCGACGGTGTGACGCCCGGCATGGTTTCCATAATGGAATCATCCATACGTTTTGCCGCATTCGCACCACCCACCATAAGATCATTGCTTAAGGCTTCCAGCAAGACCTGTGCAGAGATAAGGCGTGATACGGTTGATGTCCGAGGGCTGGTTTTGTTTTTAGTGACACCATCCAGACTTCCATCGCTAAGGTCTTCGGCAAGTTCGGCCATCACGTCATTGGCTGTTTTACCATTATTTAAGGTGTTTCTTGTCCGGCGAATCATTTCACCAAAGATTTCACTGGATTTTATAACGTCAGCGATATTCGATTGTGAAATAGGGCTTGTGACAGGGTCAGGAACCAGCGTGGAGCTCAGGCCAAAGTTTAGCTGTGACAGAGTATGGTCTTTTGCGGTTTTAATGTTAGCAAGGTTTAATCCGCCGCTCATGAATTCAGCGGTTTTAACGATCATTGTGGTGAAAGGATTAAGGTTGGCTATTTTTTCTGAAGGATCGGTGACAACAGAGTAAAGAGTAAAATCGGGTGCGGCCGAGGTTACCAGATCAATGCCGCCAGAGGCTTCAATGACCAGAGGGTAATCATTTGTGTTTACTTCGAGGCTAACGCTGTATTTTGCATGTTCGTTACTGACTACGGATTTTAATGTTTTACCGGATGCGTTTTTTATGACGACCGTCGCGCCGACAACAGGACCATCACCTACGCTGCCCGAGAGGGTGATGGAGGTGCTATTATTGACAGGCGCGCCCGATTCGGTCCCACCGGTTGCGCTTATGATGGATGATTTGTTGCCTGCCCCGTTTCCGCCGCCACAGGCGGATAAAAACAGGCTGATGATGATTACGAAAAATGATTTTTTGAAGAAATAAAGATTACTCATTTTGCAGACACCATGAAGTTATTCAACTTACGGTGAATTTAGTAAATTAATGCTTTTAATGTTGTGGAGTGAATCACAGACTTGAGGGTATGAAGTTTTATTGGATATTATTTTTCCCATAGCGGGATATTGCTCACACTCTAACTGTGAATGCGGTTGTCCCGAGTGGGTCACCCGCCGGGTGGTGCGTTATGTACAAAAGATCGGATAAACCGAAATCAGCGCTTGACTAGAATAAGTGTTCTAATTTAGGATGCTGTTATGATTGCATCTTCCGCCATGTCGGTACGCCGTCTTCAGGTTCGCGAAATTGTACTGGATTCCGCGCTTTATCTATTTGCGCAGAAAGGCTATTTCAGTACCTCGATCCCCGATATTGTTTGTCACTCAGGGGTCAGTACCGGTTCTATCTACCACCATTTCGCTGATAAGCAGGATATTGCCCGCGCTCTGTATGACCGGCATGTGACACAGATGGAAGTGCTGTTCGATGATATCGAACAACAGCATGGGCAGGTCGAAGTGCGCTGTCGGGAAATTATTATGGCTCTGTTTGAATTGACTGAAAAAGAACCGATGGTCATGGCCTATATGCTGCGTACCCGGCATCAGGAATTTATGCCCGATATTGCGCCCGTGTGTTCCTCACGTCCTTTCCAGCACATGCGTGACGTGGTGCTGAAGGGAATGAACGAGGGTGAAATTCGGCAGATGGATGTTATGGTTGCGACGGTTTGTGTATTTGGCGGAGCGCTGGAATTTATCTGGTTTCACCTTGAGGGCATTCTCGAGAAGTCGCTGTCTGAGTGTTTTGACGAGCTATGGCGTCATGCCTGGGCGTCAGTCAAAGCCTGACGTTCTTTATTATGAGCACAGAAATAACAACGGTAGGTAAGAGATGGAATTTTTTGCGAGCTTAACCTCACTGGCAACCGAGCAGGATCTACAGAAACAGCTGCAAATTAAGACGCTGGTCCAGTTTTGTGCCTCTATTTATGAGGTTGTGAACTGTGCAGGGGATCGGGGTGAGATCAGTATGCTTTGGGGATTGTTTGAGGTTCGGCGTGAATCGATTCGTGGCGGGGTGCGTTTTAGTTTGCCGGGCTGTCTGAATGCGGTGACCTGGACGGTAACCATCAGCCCGGAGGATAGTCTTGGGGAAGTAACCGTGCATTGCACCATCAATCGCAGGCAGCATGATGCGGATTTTATCGAATCTCTCGAAGATTTCATCCAGGACTGGCGCAAGGGGCTGACTGAACACCTTCAACCGGCCACCGTTGTGCGTAAAAAATGTCGCGCATCAACCTGAATTCTCTGGTTGACCGCCTGGCTGTAGACCTAACATTATGAAATTAATCCACTTTGTAGCGGCATCTCTGCGCCGAAGACCGATGAGAGTATTTTAATGAAATTATTGTGGCGCAAAGCCGGGCTATTGATCATTTTGGGTATGTTCGCACTGACGCTTCATGCGCAACAGACGCTGCTGACGCCGTTGCCGGGCAAAGAACTGGCGCCGTCCCTGGTACTGACGGACATTAAGGGTGTGAAACCTGAGGGAGCCCCACAAAATAACCTTTAAAATTAAACAGATAAAAGGAATATCCGCAAATAAACGCGAATAAACGCCAATGTTTTATGTTGATGTGCCTGCGGCCAGACAGAATGCAACACTGAATGCTTTTGCCTTTATTGGCGTCTATTCGCGTTCATTTGCGGAGAGATAAGCTTTTGATTTTTAGAAAATATTCGTGGGGATACTCCAGGTGTGAAATACGATATTCGTGACTATCGGGGTCTTTTTTCAGGGCAACGGATCTTCCGGTCTGTATAGCGAAACTACGTTTCTCACTGGGAAATAGTAAGAACATAAATAACAGGCTGATAAATCAGGTGAATTATCCGCACAGAATGATTCAACAGGAATATCCCTTTCGATCATTTCTTGCACGCAACTCATAAGCTACTGTTTCTGTTAGTGATTTCGTTTTGGTATGAATTTTGCTGGATCTCATTAGATCCTATTGTTATTCCTCGTATGCTCTCGTTGAGCTACAATTTAAGTTGGTGACAAAAAATACAGGCAAAACAGGGACATATTGGGGTATTGGATCGGTATTAATGCTGTTCGGTGATTAAAACTATTCCTGGGTTCCCGGTGACAGGTGCGTAGTCAGACTGCTAACAGGTTTTGACGGCACTTTACGGTGAGTCAGGGGGGGAACGAAGTATGAGTAGTAAGCCCTTGTTGCAACTTACACCCATTAATTTTTTGCAAACGTTTGTGGCCCAGAGTGTCAATATCGCCAGTCAGCTCGGCTCTTCAGGTTCTGAAGGTCATCTTGTCTATATCGAACATCTTGGCCTGGCTACAGGTGCTTGTTTAGAGGCTGTCTATCGGGAGCAAAGCGATCTCGACACTAACATCAACCTCGATCAGTATTGCGAACTGATCATCAGTATGAAAAACCAGATCGGCGGTAATTTCTCGCGTGCCTCAAGCAAGCCTGGGGTCGTGCGGGTTGTGAGTACTCGCTGCCCCTTTGGGGATGCTGTCAAGGGAGCCCCCGAACTTTGCCGCATGACTTCCAGTGTATTCGGTGGTATTGCGGCTCGAAACTTCGGTTATGCCAAAGTAGTGCTGAGCAAACGGCTGGCCACCAATGACAGGATGTGCGAGGTGTATATTTATACGGATCGTAAATCCGCATCCCGTTATGACGGCGATGAATATGAAGACGAGTCAGGAGTCGTGGTTTCAAAATCGGTGACTGCAGATGCTGCCATCCGCATTGAAGAGGGGTTGAAAAAATTCTGGTGCCATACAAATCATGCGGTCGCAAATAACCGGCCCAAAACGTTTGTTGTGGCCGAATCTGCGGTGATGCGCCGGATTTACAAGTGCATCGAACTCGTAGCACCCGCCGACGCCAGCGTCCAGATTACGGGTGAAACCGGTGTTGGCAAGGAATGGGTGGCGCGCGCAACGCACGCGCTCAGCAATCGTTGGCAACAAGCTTTTGTTACTGTTAACTGCGGTGCGATTCCTGAGAACCTGATCGAAAGCGCATTGTTTGGGCATGAAAAAGGGGCTTTCACCGGCGCCTATAATGTTCACTACGGTTACTTCGAGCGGGCAGACAAAGGTACCCTGTTCCTGGATGAGATCGATGCGCTGCCGGTTTCAGCGCAGGCGCGGCTGCTACGGATACTTCAGGAGGGGGAGTTTGAGCGTGTGGGAGGACGGCAGACCTTGAAATCCGATGTGCGGATTATCTGCGCCTCGAACCGTGATATCAAGGAGATGGTGACTGTCGGTGATTTCCGTCAGGATCTGTTTTACCGTTTGAGTGTTATTCCCATTCATATTCCGCCCTTGCGTGAGCGTCTCGAAGATCTTTCGGCCCTGGTTATGCACTTTCTTCACAAACTGGCGGAGAAGTATCAATGCAAATCCAAAGTGCTAAGCGAGCCTGCCTGGCTCAGGGCCATGGCCTACCCATGGCCCGGTAACGTCCGCGAGCTGGAAAATATTCTTGAACGTGCGTTCCTGTTCACGCAGGGTCATGTTATCGACGAACTCGATATTGCCCGTAGCGACGCGCAGAAATCCGGTATTTCCGAAGAGGCCGCCAATCTCGACCTGCGTACATTAAAGAAAAACGCCACCATGGAGCTGGAGAAAAAAATTATTCACGCCGGCCTCAATCGGTTTTCCGGAAATGTCAGTCAAGTTGCACGTTCCATGGGCATTACTCCACGTGCAGTGCATCAGAAACTAAAATCTCACGGCATTGACCCGTCGGCTTACCGGAAGAAACTTGAAACTTCGTCTACCGATTCGGGCCGGGGCTGATAAAATTATTGACTATTCCGGGTGGCCTGTCGCACAGCGCGGAACGTGCGAAATTGCTTGCTGAGAAGTAACACAAAACTTAATGCTTCCTGGGTATCAGCTTCGCGCGCGATTGACCACAAGCCTTTCAGTCCGCCACGTGCTGGCGTGGAAGTCGCCGTTACCTTATCCAGGCTGTGCATCAGATCATCCACTACATGTTCTTGTTCCAGGCGCTCAAACATCTCGACCATGCAGGGAAGTGCGGCTACAAGCCGATCCAGTCCGCTACGGTTGAGACGATCAAGCAAGGTCATTGCGCCACTGATGAGATCAGTCAGGCGCACGATCATTTCATCCGTTACCGAATCCTGAGCCGCACCAAGCAGGCGTGCAAGCTGGACTACCCGCGCCAGGTCGCCATTGTCAATCATTTCCGCGAGCAATGGCATGGCTTTGTCTGCGCCGCTACGTCCAAGTTGATCCAGCAAGCCGGCGCCACTGGACAGGGTTTGCACAAGCCGGCTGATCATTTCGTCCGTAAGTGCATCCTGCATACCGGTTAATACCTGATGCAGTTCAGTGCTTGTTCTATCATCCGCATTGCGGGTCTCTTGATTAGACTTGATACTCATGGTTCGTCTCCGCTTACAGTTTGTTATAGAAGGCCGCGTACTGAGTTCCAGTAAAGCTTGTTATACGCCAGTTTGAACCAGTGAATCATCTGTGTCGGCGGCTGCGGTTGTGGCGGGTGCTGATAGTCAAAGGAAGCATAAGTCGCACGGTCTTTACCGGCTTCGATAAAACAAAAGACTTTTCCGTCATAGGTTCTTACCATGGTTCCCAGTCTGACCAGCGCGGCGAGGTTTTCGCCGAGTGATTCCGCTTCATAGTGTGCTGTCGAGCCTGCCTTACTGATGGGGATATTAGTGGTGTCACCGAGAACAAATACATTTTCGCGGTTTTCCATTTTCAGTGTATTAGGGTTGGTTGGTATCCAGCCCCCGCCGCCAAGAGCATTTTCCAGTATGACCGGCATACCGTTATGAGGCGGCACGGTGATCAGTAGATCATAGTCGAGAACACTGTCTTCTTCGCTATGCACCTGTTTCTTCTTGCCATCAACCTCTTTGACATTGAACAGCGTTTCATAGCGGATGCCCAGGCGATCGAATTCACCCTGGGCCCATTTAGCGACATTTTCCAATGAGTGCAAACGTCCGATCGGGTAGGTGTAAAAGAATTCCACCTTGTCTAGAATACCTCGATCTTTAAAGTAGTCATGCATCATGAAGGTAAGTTCAAGTGGAACCATCGGACATTTGTGGGGCACCCCGGTAACGATGGCGATACGTCCACCCTCAAATTGTTGAAGTGCCACCAGAGTTTTCTCTGCCGCCTCTACGGTGTAGACATGGTTCGCGTACTCTGCCAGCCCCGGTATGCTTTCCGGATTGGGCCGTGATCCGGTGCAAATTACCAGATAATCATAATCATGGTTGACGCCGCTTTCGGTTTCGACCCGGTTGTTATCCAGATCGAATATTTTAACCGGGTCGACGTGAAACACGATACCCGGTTCGAGAAGCGAGGCCTGATCCTGATAGAGTTCCTGTGAAGACATGCGGCCAAAAGCCACATACAGGAGCCCCGGTTGATACATGTGTTTGTCCGATGCAGAGAGCACGGTCAGACGTACTTCGCCGGTCCTCAGTTCTGCGGAAAGACGGCGTGCAAGGTTATTCGCCAGTATGGTTCCACCAGTGCCGCCTCCGACAATAACTATTTTCTTCATGTCATCTCCTCCAGTTGTTTAAAAATAACCGCTTACTTTGTCTTTCGGACGTGTATGTAATACACGCCGTCTTCTTCTCGGCACCCCACAATTTCATGGCCGACTTTGCTGATCCATTCCGGGATGTCGTTGGCAGAACCCTTGTCAGTCGACAGTACTTCCAGTTCATCACCGACCTCGGCCAGTTTCATAGCCGCTATCAGTTCCATTAATGGACCCGGACAAAATGAATTTCGTGCGTCAACACGTTTTATATCGCTCATCTGTACCTCGTTATAGTAAATTCAGCATCAGCCCTGGTTGACCTAACCTGGATAAATCACAAGATAAGTACCTTAGAAATAATTTTCTACAAAATGCGCAGAAAATTATTTCTAAGGTACTAAAACGTCATAACATGGCCATCATGGAAATCAGACAGATATTTGGTGAGACCCAGCGGTTTTTCGATATAGTCATACAGCTGGTCGTCTGGAATCCCAAGCACTTCCATTGCCATTGAACATGGATAAAGTTTCGCATCACCCAGCTCCGCGGCCTGACGGAACAGATCCTGAAAAGGGGGAACGTTTTTTATCTCCATCAATTGGCCGATCTCGCCCTCTGAGGGTGCAGAAAGAGTGCTGTCTTTAACGAAATACCGTAGCGCATTCATCGACAGGAACACGGATACAGCACTACCGCTGACAGCGGCTGTTGCGGCGAACATGGCCGCCATTTGCAAATTTTCTCGGAGACCCGAAATACAGATAATATTGAACTTTGTTGTCATGATAATTTTTCCTACAGCGTGCGTAACTTCAGGTACGGTCAAATATTCGATATAGTGTTATGCGCCGGTCAAAAACGTCGTCCCACCCCGGCACCAATAAACCAGGGATTGATGTCTACATTTACTTTGCGTACAGTACCGCCCGAATTGAGTGTCGCGGTGGTATTCATCTGGATGTATTTAAGATCGAAATTAACAAACCAGTTCGGGTTAACCGCAATATCAACGCCAAGCTGGCCGCTTAAGCCCCAGGAGCTGGAGAGGCTAACGTCGGTTGGCCCTAATGCACCTTCTAAGCTGCTGCTGGCTTTCTCATCGTAAAATCGGGTGTAGTTGACGCCAAGCCCGGCGTAAGGTCGTATGTCGGCATCGGGCTGGAAGTGGTATTGCAGGGTTATCGTCGGCGGCAAGGTGCGTACCTCGGCAATCTTATTTAACCCGGCTATGCTGCCTTTGCCATTAATGCTGTTCTGGCTGCTACCCAGGATGGCTTCCACTCCCAGGTTTTGGCTAATGAAGTAAGTAAAGTCAAGCTCAGGCGTGGTGTCGCTACCAACGCCAACACCTGAACCCGGAATACTGGATACGGAACCGCTGTTATCATTGGGGCTTACCTGCAGGGCGCGTAAACGAACCAGCCAGTTGCCCGCATCCGCCATGGCGGCAGGGCTGCATAGTAAGCTGCCGAGACCTGTTATCAATGATGCTGTTACCAATAGTCGTGTTCTCATAGATTTTCTCCCGCATTGCGGTTTGATCGCCTGGTTGCAAATCGTGTACCAAACAAAGAAGTACATTTTATTCAATCATTTATAAAACTGTGACCGTTTGAAAGAGAGAAGTGATTATTCCGATCGGGAAGTTCATCATCCCTATTTTGAACAGCAGGGACAGCCCTTACCATGAGGGGACTCAGGGAGTGATCGCATCGCCTGTTCCCGGCCACGAGCCATGCTGCCATGCACCGCAGGTGCAAACAGGATCTGGCGTTCCATATCCGCGCCACAATCGGGACACTCAGGTGCTGAGGCATTTATGGACTGATGTACCTCACGTTGTTGGCTACACTGTTTGCAGCGATAATCATAAATAGGCATTGTGCGGTTCCCCTGCGATTTTATTTTTAAAATGGAGGCGCGGGGTATGTTGTATCTGTGAACCCCGGCCTCACGGTAATGAAAAGATATAAAATATCGGTAATCAATCCCAACGTGGCGGTTGTTTGCCCTTAACGCCAAACTGGGTTGAGGTAACATCAATGTTCTTGGACATTCTTCCCGCATCAAGCGAAGGGGCTCTCAGTCGGCTGGTTTCGACTTCCCAGATCCAGCCGCTGATTACAACATCATCTGGTATAAGAGGGTGATTCTTGAATGCTTCGATAGTTTTCAGACAGGCCCGATCGACTTCATCCATCATCCCGATCCATTTAGCGAAAGCACCTTTTTTAAGTGTCAACTCGGGCAGGCTTGGATCCACTGCAATGGCATCCGGATCTATGCCTTTGTCGCGGAAAGCTTGCTCCAGATCGGCCGCATTAGCGGATAACATGCCACACTGGGTATGTTGCACAATGACTATCTCTTTGGTGCCGAAAAAATTGCAGGTCAACATTGCAGAGCGGATCGCATCATCGGTTACGATACCTCCGGCATTGCGAAACAGGTGCGCATCGCCGCCGCCAACAGGCGAATCCGCATGGATTCCCAGCGCCTTATCAACGGGTAGACGTTCATCCATACACGCCAGCACCCACAAGCTTCGGTCGTTATGCCCGTCCGGTCCGTAGCGGCGGCGAGTATCAAAATGGTTAATCGCTTTAACATGATCTTCCAGTTGTTTTTTCAATGTAGTCATACCAATCTCCTCATTGTTATAATGTGCGGCCAAAATATCATTCACAGGCTTCATGCCAGCTTGCGAATGTACTTCGACCCATGAATGTAGGTTACTATCAGCATGTTCCATGCCATGTAATATTTGTTATTGATTTCATGCATTTACCAGAAAACAGCCCGGATGTGTGTGCAGTAATGATTCGTAGGCTAATAGAAGTGCAGTTAAAAATATCCAGCTAAATCTGTAACTTGAAGTGATCTGAATTAAAATCACAATGAGAAGTGCCACTTCGTGGAGACCGGCAGTTGCAAGCGACAGTCATCTAAGTATGTTGACTTTACTTGATCTGCTGTACGGTCATGTTCTGCAGTGACGGGTATTACGAACTAATCAGCTGTCACCTGTAATCTATTTTTGGTGTCTGATGTTAGGTTTCTGTTGTTATCCATTACCGGAAGCGTAGAAAGCGGTAGAGCGAAGTACGAAATTCAGGGGGGAAAACTATCGGCACGCTTGTTTGCGTGGCTTTTTACGAAGTGGTTTATGTTGCAGGATGCGCTCAGGCGCGGTGGTACCCAACGGCTTTACCTGGGTAACCTGCCTTCCGGTGAACATGCGCTGGTGGCTTTTTTTACAGGCAAGAGGCCAAAAGGATGAGACTATCGTCGTGGCAGCAGTATCAAACTCAAAAAAAGGTAGTGAGCCACAATTTATCGAGTTGCAAATCACGGATGATACCTGTCAACAGCAACTCGAATTTAAAATCAAGGTCTGAGATTAAACCCGGCATAATGTTAATTGCCCTGAATCCTCATAAACCAAAACATCCAGCTATAACCTCAGTCAGCCTGTTACTGTCCTGTCTGGCTGAAGTCAAAAAAACGGACGTTATTCACGACTTGCGCTACGATGAAGCCTTTTTTTGCTTTATCAGTTTATGCAGTGATCTGGGGTTCACAATAAGATCATGAAGTGTGTATTTGTCGAGAACAGCATAAAAAGCTTGCTGGGCCTCATTCAAAATATCTATCAGTCGACACGCGGAGGTAATTTTGCACTGGGAGCTATCTTGATTGAAGCACTCCACGATGATGGTTTTTTTTTCTGTCTCTCGCACCAATTGCCCGAGATTTATTTCCTTCGGGCTACAAGCCAGCTTTATACCGCCTCCTCTTCCTCGTAGTGTATCGACATAGCCCAGTTGTCCCAGAAAATGAACCACCTTCGTTAGATGATTGCGGGATATATCATAGCTTTCGGCCAGTTCCGCTACCGTTGCCAGCCTGTCCTGATTGATCCCCAGATAGATCAGCACTCTGACAGTGTAGTCGGTGAAGGTGATTAATCGCATGATGGTTTTCTATAAATATCCATATTAGATATTAATTATCTCAAAATTGTGTGTTAAACTAAACATGCATATCAGATACAACTTAAAATTAAATTCATCATCTTCGAGAGGGGAGCAGCGCGATGCAACAAGTCTTCACAAAAGCAATGGCACGCAACATATTTCTGGGCGGGGCAATTTTCTTCTTCATCATATACCTACTGCTGACCTATGATACGTGGCAAAAAATTCCTCAGCGTGACCATGCCAACCAGATGACCTCATCGGCAATCCGGGGCAAATACCTCATGGACGTCAACGACTGCACAGGTTGCCACACGATAAACGGGGAGGGATCCTACTACGCCCCTGAGCTTGGAAACGTCTACAAACGCAGGGGAGCCGCATTTATTCGTGCATGGATACCGGCACAACCTATCAAGATACCCGGGCGCAGGCAGATGGTTCATTTCAATTTCACCCAGAAGCAGCTCACCGACATCATCGCCTATCTGAAATGGCTGTCAAATATAGATAGAAATAATTGGCCGCCAAACCTCCAGGGTTAATTCAGAACAGATATCCCCAGATTAGTTCAACACAGACACCCCAACAAATACGAGAGGGAACATGAAATATCAAACACAAAAGGTGGCGAAGCCCTACTTTATTGCCGCACTTGCCCTGTTTTTGGGGCAAATTATTTTCGGTCTCATCGGTGGTCTACAGTATGTCGATGGCACATTTCTATCCACCATACTACCGTTCAATGTCGTCCATATGAGCCATACCAACCTGCTAATCATCTGGTTGCTCATGGCTTTTATGGGAGCCGCTTATTACATCGTTCCAGAGGAGGCACAAACTGAACTGTACAGCCCAAAGCTCGCCATCATCACTTTCTGGGTATTTCTGATAGCTGCAGTCCTGACGATTGCCGGCTATCTGTTTGTCCCGTACGCAGAGCTGGCTCGGGATACGGGGAATGCCCTTCTGCCTACCATGGGTCGAGGTTATCTTGAACAACCACTGCCGACGAAAATAGGTATCGTATTGGTTGCGCTATCCTTGCTATTCAATCTCACCATGACCCTCATCAAGGGTAGGAAAACATCACTCAATTATATATTGATAGGGAGTCTTTGGGGTCTTGCACTACTGTTCCTCCCCGCATTCTACTTTCCCACTGACACGGTAAAGGCAAGTTATTCATGGTGGTGGGTCGTCCACGGCTGGGTTGAAGGTGACTGGGAACTGATTTTGGGCGCGTTGCTGGGTTTTATACTTATCAAAATAACCGGGGTCGATCGGGAAATTATTGAAAAATGGCTTTATATCATCATCGCACTAACCCTGATAAGCGGCATGATCGGAATTGGCCATCATTACTATTATATAGGTGCGCCTCCGTACTGGATTTGGCTAGGATCTGTATTTTCCGCTCTGGAACCACTTCCTTTCCTGTTGCTCATGATTTTTGCCTTCAGAGTATTCGGCCAACGCCGACGGGAACACCCCAATAAGGCCGCCGCGTTGTGGGCAAAAGGAACACCCATCATGGCCTTTCTTGGCGCCGGGGTATGGGGTTTCATGATCACCCTTGCACCGGTCCAGTACTACGCGCATGGAACGAATTTCACGGCTGCCCACGGACATCTCGCATTTTTTGGCGCCTATGCGATGGTTTCCCTGGCGATAATCTCTTATGCCATGCCGCAGTTACGCGGACGAGAGGCTAATTGTATGAAAGCCCAGCAGTGGGAAATGGCCGGCTTCTGGATAATGGTGCTGAGCATGATAGGCATAACACTGGCATTAACGGGTGCAGGCATTGTCACTGTATTTTTACAGCGAGCGGCGGAAAACCCACTCAGCTTCATGCAGACAAACCATAAAGCGCGAGTCTTTTTCTGGATCAGGGAATATGCCGGTGTCGCATTTTCCATAGGGCTTCTTACTTATCTTGCAAGCTTCTTTATACCGGGCAGCTACGAGTACAGTGAAGAAAGCAAAAAAGCGTTAAACCACTAACCTGAAAAGGCGGGGTTAACACCCCGCCAAGCCAGATCATGCCAAATACGCATTCGGACAGCATAGTCCAACAGGCCGTTGTGCAACCTCTGCCAGGCGATTTCGCAATATGGATATTCATATTTGCCGAGCTGAGCGCATTTGCAATACTTTTCGCTGCTTACGCAATAACACGTAATACGCACCTGGAGCTATTCAATGCGGCCCAGGCCCATATCAACAAGGCGTACGGATACATCAACACCCTTCTGCTTTTAACCAGCAGCTACTGTGTTGCAATAGCAACTAGACACATAAAAGAAGGACGACGCACTACTTGTACCCGATTTCTCGTATGGGCCATGATATTAGGCGCAGCCTTTCTTGCAGTAAAAAGCGCAGAATTTAATAACGATTTTGCAAATGGAATAACAATATCATCAAACTTGTTTGATATGTTTTACATTTCGCTCACGTTTTTTCATTTTATGCACGTTATTATGGGAATGATCATATTGTCAGTTGTTACCTACAAATCATACAAAGGACAATACAGCGCCACGGAACATACCGGCATAGAGACGGGTGGTGTTTACTGGCATATGGTTGATCTTGTCTGGATTATACTTTTTTCTCTTGTCTATGTACTTCACTGACACGCGCCACCATGCCCATATTGAAAATGACAACCATACAACCATGCACATACGCATGGCTACTTCTGCTTTTTCTGAGTACAACGTCCTATCTATTAGGACAGGGCGAGACGGGAACGCTGTTTATCACCTCTATACTCTGCATAACCCTCATAAAAGGACAGCTGATAATACGGTATTTTATGGGTGTTCGTGGGGTGAAACCACTATGGCACATTATCATGGGTATATATCTTGCGATTATAGGCGCCATCATTGGAATAGCGTATTTATCACAGTAACAAAGGAATCTTTACCATGCCTGTCATGAACATTGAGCAACAAACACATCCGGACAAAGATATACCCACCTACATAAAAAGCCACAATGAAACAGAGATATTTAAACTTGCATACATGAATCAGCTTCCAGTCCTTATCAAAGGACCGACGGGGTGTGGCAAAACCCGCTTTGTTGAACACATGGCAAGCATACTGCAACGTCCACTGTACACCGTATCATGTCATGACGACCTGTCCGCTTCCGATCTCGTAGGCCGTCATCTTATCGGTTCCGATGGAACCTATTGGATGGACGGGCCGTTGACACAGGCCGTAAGAAACGGCGGAATATGCTATCTCGATGAGATAGTAGAAGCACGGAAAGATACCACCGTCATTCTTCATTCCCTCTCCGATGACAGGAGAATCCTGCCTATAGACAGAACGGGAGAAACGCTTAAAGCCCCGGCGGAATTTATGCTCGTTGTTTCATATAATCCGGGATATCAAAATTTATTCAAAGGTCTCAAACCAAGCACGCGGCAACGTTTTATATCGTTATCTTTCGGTTTCCCTGAGGCGCAACGCGAAATAGATATCATCCTCCATGAATCAGACATAGGCACAGAAACCGCTACACGCCTGGTGACATTAGCCAACGCATTGCGATCGACAGCCGACCACGATATCGACGAGGCGCCGGGGACACGACTCCTTGTAGATGCGGCGAAGCTTGTTGCATCTGGTTGCGATGAAATTGATGCTTGCCGTTATGCTATTGTTGAATGTCTATCCGATGACGTCGACATCAACAATGCCTTCATGCAGGTTGTCTTTGCTGTATTTGGCGACAAATAAACCGCCTCACATACCGGATCTTCCGCACACCATCTAACGGCCAGGAAAATATAACAATGGAGGAAAGAATAGGCATACTATGGCACCACATAGTAGGACGCCTCACAGACAAATCATTCAGCGATGCCAAAGTCGAATTTTCATCGCTATCGCACGGCTTAGCCATTTTTTTTCGTGCCATGGGAGGGGATCATGCCATAAAAGTTCAGGCAGGCGGAAAGGTAAAACATGGCGCTAAAAGAACATTTGGGCAAATTCTTGCCGGCGGTCAACTTAAGACGGAAACAGCCTGGGTGGATGAGGAAGCACTCAGGCTACCGGCATTATTAAACATATACCCTGATGAGCGACTAAATCGTAATCTATATTTATGGCTTACAGCACTTTGCGCTTATAATGTGCGAAAAGAGACACCTTGGTTTATCAGGAATCAAACCTCCACACTTGAGGTCATTGCACGGTTTCCCGGTCTAAAGCCACTCTATTTCGAACTCGTTGAAGCCGAAATAGTACGCAGACCACGATTATCTCTTCTGGACAGACAGGACGCTGAACAGGAACGGATGATTCGTGACGCGCTACGCCGACCTGGCAGCGTCTCTGTACTGCCCCCCTCGCAGCGACCGCCTGCCCCCGTTCCTCTGTGGACTCGACCCGGCACGGCGACAACGTCCAGGCCTCCTTCACCGGTTAGCGAACAGGATCCCGTAACGAGAAACCAGAGTGCGCAACAAACAGATACGCGCAGGCGTAGCGCTGAAAATGCCGAGCTGCCTTCAGAAGGGAATCCGATGCTGTTATTTCGTCCTGAGACAATTTTAAGTTTGACGGAGTATGCAAAAACCGACCATCAAACCAGTGAGGATGATAGTGACTCGTTATGTCAGATTGCCGATGATCTCGACACGATCAGCATTACACGCGATAACAAGGACATATCCAAAAGACTTCGCATGGATCTTGATGTCGCACATACCGAGAGCGATACCACGCCCCTGGATAGCGGGAAACTACTGCCTGAATGGAACTACAAAACCAGCACCCTGATAGCCGATCAATGTCGCACCATAATGACGCCCGTACACCTAAAGGAAAACGCAGGCTCTACCATCCCTGAGCATTTACAGCCTGTTCTACGCAAACTGAAAAATTCATTCAGCATGTTTTATCCTCATCGCATGCGACTGCGATCGCAGGCACACGGTAATGAAATTGATATTGATGAATATATAAAGTTCCATGCCGACGAACACATGCATGAACCCTACGTTTACATAGATACGCGAAAACGTGAACGTGACATATCCAGCCTGCTCCTTGCGGATATATCTCTTTCTACTGACGCCTGGGCGGGCAACAATAAATGTGTCATCGACGTTATACGTGAGAGCATGCTTATATTTTCTTCCTCACTATCAGACAGCAAGGATCCATTCTCACTCTATGGATTTAATTCCACACATAGAACTAACGTCCGCCTTTATACGATAAAGTCATTCGACGAACAATTTAGTGACACTATTATACGCCGCATAAATTCGCTCGAACCGGCTGCGTATACCCGCATGGGCGCTGCGATTCGCCATGCCACTGAAATTTTAACCCACCGGCCTTCTCGTGACCGTTTGCTGCTTCTTCTCACCGACGGGAAGCCCAACGACATCGATCATTACGAAGGTCGATACGGGATAGAAGATACACGCATGTCACTCATTGAGGCGAGAAAACACGGGATACACGTATTCTGCGTCACCATCGATCAAGAAGCACACGAATATATGCCGTACATTTTCGGTAAAAATAATTTTACCGTCATTAGAAACCTGGCCGATCTTCCCGCACGATTGACACTTTTATATCACCAAATCACACAGCGCTAAATAAGCGTTTCAAATACCCGAACACGGGTGAATTTCCACGTTCGTGGTGAGCCCTTCGACTTCGCTCAGGAGGAACGGTTTTTTATTCGACAGGCTTTCTTAACCGCCTATAGTCTGGATTATGGTGTTAAAAAGAACCGAGCAGAAATATATTTACGCAGGCGGCAATAACAACTGACCACTAGCGCATTAAGCATGAAGTGGTTCATCAGGTTGAGCTGTTTTTCAGTCGCGCCAGTTTTTTCTCAAGCTCGCTCAGGCGTTTGCTCATCTCATCCAGTTGTTTGAAACGCGCTGCGCTTTTCAACCATTTCTTCATGGGTTCCAGGGGCGTGCCGGAGCCGTACATGCCGGGTTTTTCTATCGACTGGCGAACTTCGGAACGTCCGGCCAGGACAACGTGATCGGTAATGGTCAGATGCCCGGCCAGTGCGACCGTGCCGCCGAACATGCAGTTTTTGCCAATGTGGGTGCTGCCTGAAATACCGGTTTGACCGGCAATCACCGAGTCCGCGCCGATGTGTACGTTATGAGCAATCTGAACGAGATTATCAATGCGCACGCCGTTCTCGATAACAGTATCTTTGATGGTGCCGCGATCGATAGCCGTATTGGCGCCAATCTCTACGTCATCACCAATTATGACTCGGCCTAGCTGCGGAATCTTGAGCCACTTGCCGTGGTCATTGGCCTGACCAAAGCCGTCGCTGCCGACGACAACACCGGGATGCAGCAGATTACGCTCGCCCAGTTTGCAGCCATGATTGATCGTCACACTGGCGACCAGGGTCGTCTGTTTGCCAATATGAACATTTTCGCCGATCACACAGTTGGGGCCAATCTGGGTATTGGCTTCAATGAGCACGTTGGCACCGACCACCGTACCGGGGCCGACCCAGGCGGTGGTATCAATTGATGCACTGTCATCAACGATGGCCGAAGGATGAATGCCGGGACTATGCGTAGGTTGTGGGTAGAGCAGGGTGGCGATACGGGCATAAGCAGCGTAGGGGTTGTCTACGATAATCGCTGTAACCGGGCAGTGTTCTGCCACCGCTTCGTTGACTAGTACCGCGCCCGCCTGGGTGTTTGTTAATTCCTGCTGCAGGCGTTTGTCGGATAGAAAACTGATTTCGCCGGGTTGCGCATCAGCCAGGGAATTAATTGCGGAAATGATCTGGTTTTGGTCGCCGATGACGCGAGCGTCGAGATGATTGGCGATCTGGGCAATGCTGTAGGGGGTGGCTTTGATCGAAGAGGGGATCGAAAATTGATAACTGTCAGCCATGTTGAGGTTCCGCGTTCGGGTCTTATGTGGCTTCAATATATCGGTTTTCAAAAAAAAAGGGAACGGTTATCACCGTTCCCTTGTAGATCTACATGATTACCCGCGCCTGTGTCTAGCTACAGCCTCTTGGACGCGGCAGGCCGGCAATCTTGTTGGCGCATTTGATCAAGCCTGTAGGAAATAAGGAATAGATGTATTTTTGGCTGCTGCGATCCTTGCCGTATTTTTCTTTCATCAGCTTGGTAAAATTACGTGGCTCGCATACTGCGCCGTTATCGGCAAAGTATTCACGCGCCAGATTGACGATATCCCAGTGTTCCTGCGTCAGCTCGGAGATCTTCTCGTTTTTGCAGATTTCTGTCGCCAGTTCCTCATTCCATTCATCCAGGTTTTCCAGCCAGCCGGCTTCGCTTAATTGGATTGTCTTACCCTTAACAGTCGCTTCCATAACAAAGTACCTCTCTGGTTTGTGTGTTTTCGTAAAAGCTGACTGATTTTATCAGGTACTTATGAGGAATACCATATGCAGAGAAAGTTAATTTTAGAATGAGTCGAAAATTTTGATTTATAATATTTAGGCTGAGGTATTACCATAAAATAATCTTTAAAATTAAAGAGATAAAAGAAATATCCGCCAATAAACGCGAATAAACGCCAATATTCTATATTGATGTGCATCAGGCACAGAATACAACCATCAATGCTTTTGCCTTTATTGGCGTATATTCGCGTTCAGTGGCGGACAGATAAGCTTTTAGCGTTTAAAAAATATTCGTGAGGATACCCCAGCATTTAGATAGTAACGGAGATACTGCTAACTGATTGAAATATATCTATATTAATGCGAGGTAGCTATCCTTGTGCTGGTTATAACCCGCAACCATCTGGTCGATCTTTTCCTGATCATAGTCACGTAGACCGCTTAGAATCATGTTTTTCTCACCTTTACCTATGATTTTTCCGGCGGATTTGAACTGAAAATCAAAGCGCACATGGCCGCGTTTGCCATTGATCTCAAGCTGGCTACGGGACAGCTCCAGTTCGGGGGCGCTGAAGTCCAGTCTGTCCAGATCGATGACCATACTCTGGTAGATCACCATTGGTCGTTCCGGATTAATCATCACCTGTTTTTTTTCCATCAGCGGCACCAGAATGTGCGGAAAGGTCTGGCCGGAGAATCCCGCATAGCGGTGGGTGAGATCGGCAATGAGGACCTGATCCGTGGTTGTTTTGCCACTGTATTTTACCCCCAGGCACTCTTTGCCGTTTTCATCGCGGATTGACAGCATACCTGCCGAGGATTCTTCGATCTCCAACTGCATATCTTCGCCGACCATGCCGGAAAAAGTGAACTCCATATGCTGGGAGAGACCATGCTTCGCCAGCACCAGAGCAAAGATTAGATCGCCGGGGACGCAGAAGCGCTTGGCATCCTGATTATGGATGGGATTAAAATCGCCCGCGATCCGTTTGGCAAAGTTGCTCGCCTGTTCGCGAGAAAAATAAACCTTGTTATTCCGGGTTGAATAATATTTGTCCAGTAGCATCGTCATGTCTATCTAATAGCATTTTAAATTCCTGCGCACGAAATGGCCGCAAGCCCGCGATACTACCATAAACGCCTGAAAACGGATCGTTGTTTGTCTGAGTGGTTGTTCAGATGCTTGTTTCCTTCCGGGCAAAGTGACGATTTTCCTGAAACAGGATGCCAGGATCGATAAAATACCCTGAATCAGGCGGAATTCGGATTGCCAGGAACTCGCGTATGCTGCAAAATTGCGGCCCACAACCCGGGCTGGATCCAACTCCTGCCGGCGGGAGATTTTGGTTGTTTTTATTTTTCATATTTTTTTAGGAGAAAGTCCGTGAAGTTGATTCTGTTAGGCGCACCTGGTGCGGGTAAGGGTACCGTGGCTAAATTGCTGACTGCCGTGGATGGTTCGGTTCAAATTTCCACGGGTGATATTCTGCGTGGCGCCGTGCAGGCGGGTAGCGAACTGGGCAAGAAGGCGGAGGCCTTCATGAAGGCGGGTGATCTGGTGCCCGACGAACTGATTATGGGCATTATGGGCGATCGCTTGCAGGAACCGGATTGTGAAAAAGGCTTTTTGCTGGACGGTTTTCCACGCACCATTCCCCAGGCCGAAGCCCTGAAGGTGTTATTGACCAAGCTGGGTATCGAGCTGGATATAGCCGTGAGCCTGGATGTGCCGCGTGAGGTGATCCTGGATCGCCTGACTACGCGCCGTACTTGCTCCAATTCCGATTGCCAGGCTATTTACAACATCAAGAGCAGCCCGACCAAGGTTGAAGGCATCTGCGACAAGTGTGGCAGCCCGGTTATTCAGCGTGATGATGAAACGGAAGAAGCCATCAGCAAGCGCCTGGAAACCTACACAGAAAAAACCGCGCCGTTGGTTTCATTCTATGAAAAAGAAGGTCAGTTGATGTCGGTAAATGCTACCTCCAGTGATGTGGTGGTTGCCTCCATCAAGGAAAAACTCGGTCTTTAGCAGATCTTATGCACGGGGAGTGGTTTGCCGCTGTATTTTCCAGCAATGGTGTATTTTCGGGTTGCGTTCAAAATCTTTCGGCAGGGTTGCATGAGAGATATTTTCAACCTGTAATTCGGCCAGGGCCGCCTGATCCAGCTTAAACTGACGCCGGTTGTTGGAAAAAATCAGAATGCCATTGGGGCTCAGCAGGCGGCTTGTATTTTTCAAGAGTCTGACATGATCCCGTTGCACATCAAAGGTTGAACGCATACGTTTGGAGCTGGAGAAACTGGGCGGGTCGAGAAAAACCAGATCAAAGCGATATTTTTTCTCGGCCCGGTTAAGCCATTCTATGCAATCGGCCTGGATATACTCGTGCGGTGTCCCTTTAAAACCGTTTAGCGCCATGTTGCGTCGGGTCCAATCCAGATAGGTGTGTGACATATCCACGGTCAGGCTCGAAGTCGCGCCGCCTCTGGCAGCATAAACCGTGGCGCTGCCCGTGTAGGCAAACAGGTTGAGGAAGGATTTGCCGACTGCCAGCTCGCCCAACAGGCCACGAGTGATGCGATGATCCAGAAACAGGCCAGTATCGAGGTAGTTTCTAAAATTGACTAAAAAGCGGTTTCCCCCTTCCATGACTTCAACAAAATCCCGACTGTTTGCCAGCTTTTCATATTGGGCATGGCCCTTCTGTTGCCGCCGTACCTTCAGAAATAACTGTTTTTCAGGAATGTCCAGTACTTCAAGGATGGCCGTAAGGGCGAGCTGTAAACGTTTTTTTGTTTTTGCCTCGTCGATTTTTTTAGGCGCTTCGTACTCTTGCACATGCACCCAGCGCAAATTTTCAGTATTTGCGCTTTCATAGACATCAATGGCGAGGGCATATTCCGGTATATCGGCATCATACAGACGGTAGCAATGAATGCGCTCCCGCTTGCGCCAGCGGCTGAGGTGTTTGAGGTTTTTGCGCAGACGATTGGCCAGTGTGCTTGCGCTATCGTGATGTTTTTCCAGGTTCAAGTCAGAAATCGCTCCAGTGAGGGCTTAAAACAATACCTCACCAGTTTAGCGTATTTACCGTCTTCAAATGGATAATCATAAAAATGCTAGAGCTATGTGTCTCAGTTATTTAGAATAGGATGCGGTGCAAATATGCTTAAACAGCATGATATTGTCACAGTAATGATTTGAAATGAGCAAAATCAGGAGTCTTAAATGCCAAAGGCATGCGATCTGAAACGGGGAATGGTGGTTGATATTAACGGCCTGCCGCATGTGGTCAAGCAAGTGGAAGCGAAAAGTCCATCTTCACGCGGGGCTTCGACTCTGTACAAGATCCGCTTTAATAATATGCAGACTGGTCAGAAACTGGATGAATCCTATAAGGGTGACGACATGCTCAAGCTTGCGGATTGCCTGCGCACCCAGGTTCAGTATTCCTATAAGGAGGGAAATATTTATACCTTCATGAACATGGAGGATTACAGTCAGTATAGTCTGAATGAAGACGATTTGGGCAGTCAACTGGATTATTTAAGCGAAGGTCTGGAGAGTATTACTGCTTTGCTGCTAGAGGATAATATCCTGGCCATTGAATTACCGCAGTCGGTAAGCCTTGAAATAATTGAGACCGCACCCTCTATCAAGGGTGCCACCGCCAGCGGGCGCACCAAGCCGGCGAGCCTGTCTACGGGGCTGGAAATCCAGGTGCCTGAATATCTTGAGACTGGTGAGACCGTCAAGGTCAACACCAGTACGGGAAAATTTATTTCCCGCGCCTGAGCAGCGTGGATATTAGAAGATAACAGTCGCATGTTGTATATTTCATCCAATGTTTCCATTGCGGACAAGGAGATAGTTTTTTCCGCTATTCGCGCCCAGGGTGCAGGGGGACAAAATGTTAACAAAGTGGCTACGGCCATCCATCTGCGTTTTGATATTCGTGCTTCCTCCCTGCCCGAGTTTTACAAAGAGCGGCTCCTGAACCTCCGGCGCCAGTGTATTTCCCGAGACGGCATTATTGTGATTAAGGCGCAGCAATATCGGAGCCAGTTGCAGAATCGGGAAGCCGCATTGCGGCAATTGCAGTTGATTATCCAGAGCGTAGCCGTGAGCCAGAAAAAACGCAGGCCTACCCGGCCTACCCGCAGCTCACAAAAAAAACGAATGGATACAAAAACAAAACACGGTAAAACCAAAGCATTGCGGCGCAAGATCTTTGAATGAAGCACTTGCCGATGTCGCTTTGTGCTGATTTATTTTCCCAGGGTGAAGTAAAAAGTAGCGCCTTGCTCCGGTTTCGCCGTTGCCCATATTTTGCCCCCGTGCCGGTGTATGATACGTGATACGGTGGCAAGGCCGATGCCGGTACCTTCGAATTCATTGCCATGCAGCCGCTGGAATGCGCTAAAGAGTTTGGTGGCATATTGCATATCAAAACCCGCGCCATCGTCTTTCACGTAATAAATATCTTCATGTTCGTTCTCGGTTATTCCGAACTCTATGCAGGCCGACTGGTTTTTGCTGGTATATTTCCAGGCATTACTCATCAGGTTATCTAAAACAATTTCAAGCAAGTGGGCATCGCCTCGCGCCTGAATATTATCCGAAATTTTTACCTCCACCTTGCGTTGAGGATGAGTTTCCCGCAATGTGGATATAGGCTTTTCAGCCAGCAGACTCAGGTTGACATCGGTTCGGTTCATCTCTATGCGGGAAACACGCGACAGCGATAACAAATCATCAATAAGAACTCCCATATGCTGGGAGCCTGCACATATGCGTTGTAGATAGCCTATGCCTGTCTCACCAATTTGTCCGGCATAATCTTCCTGCAGGGCATGAGAGAAACCATCAATTGCCCGGAGTGGTGCGCGTAGATCATGCGAAACAGAGTAACTAAAAGCCTCAAGTTCGCCATTGATACGGGTGAGTTCGCTGGTGCGCTCTTCAACCAGTTCTTCAAGATGATCGCGATATTTTTTTAATTCATTCTCGGAATATTTTCGTACACTGATATCAATAAAAGTAACTACTGTGCCAATGATTTCTTCATTTTTATAAATGGGATGAACCCAGTATTCAGCGGGAAAACTGCTGCCGTCTCTGCGCCAGAGCACTTCATTGTCTATGTGTATACACTGGCCAGAACGAGCCGCCTTGCAGATACGGCAGGCTTCGGCTGGGTAGGGACGGCCACCCGGGTAAGTATGGTGAATCAGTTTATGCATGTCTTTGCCGATCAGTTCATCATTGTGGTCATAACCAAGCAAATACAAACAGGCGGGATTGGAAAAAGTGCAGTGGCCATTTTTGTCCATGCCGTAAATGGCCTCGGCGGTCGAATCCATCAGGAGCCGCACTCGATCCTCGCTATCTCTTAACGCGTTAAATACCTCTTCCATGTTTTCCTGCATCCTGTTTATCGCGTTGACAACTATGTCAAGTTCATCAATATTCTCATTTTGTTTAGGCCTGCGTGACAAGGCTAATGACTTCCCCAACCGATCAATTTTAAGATCTCGGGTAAACTCGGCTATGGTGAATAAATGCCGGGTAACCATCTGGTAAAAAATAAAAAGAATAAAACCGGTGACCAGAAATGTTTTAACTGCATTACTAATGAGAATAATCCAGAATTTATCAAGCAGACGCTGATACACGCCATCCAGACTTGCGATGACCGTTAATTTGCCAATTTCAAGATTTTGTCCCCGGTGAAAATAGATGATTGGATATTGGCGCGACAAGGTGTTTCTGGATTTCGGGTCGCCTTGGGAAACCCAGATTTTCTCATTGTCCCGAATCTCCAGATACTGTATGTCACGAAGCTGTGAGATACCTTCTATGAGCGTGTTGAGTTCTTTGGTATCGGATGTCCACAGGGATTCGCTGATACTTTTCAAATTTACATTCTTAATTTGTTGCAACTGATTTTTAATAAAACCGACATCATTATCGTAATCCCAGAATAGCTGCACTGCGGTAGCGAGTACGGTAATGAAAGAGCTGAATAACACCACATAAATAATCAGGCGGCGTGCAATACCAGGCTTATAGGTGGCTGTATGTGCCTTAGTCATGATTCCGGCTTTGATCGAGTGGCGCCAGAACGTTTTCAAATATGCGGTGATAGCTTCCATCCTGTTTCATTGTACGCAAGCTTGCGGCAAGTTTAGGTACCAGAACCCGGTATTTCCTGTGCAGATATACATACATACTCCGCTTGTCCAGAGGCGGGTTCAGCATTTTTATGTTTTTGAGATGATGCTGTTTGATATAAGCAAGCCCAAGCCAGCGTGAATAGACAATGACGTCCGCGCGATCTTTTAGTAAAAGAGTGAAAAGCAGATCAGCATTTTTAACCTTGGTGAGTTCTTCGGTTTCGGTAATATTCTGTTCCAGGATTTTCCAGCCAGTGATGATGGCAACGGACCAGGGCTTCAGGCTTTGCCAGCCGGACACAGGGAAAGAGGCATGCCGGGTAAAGGCAACAAACTCCATGTCCATAATTTTTTCCGGCACCCGGATCAGATTAGGATAGATTTTCTGTAGTCCGGCAATGCGTAACAAGTCACCATCGCCAATCCCGGCATTGGCGTTGATCAGTGCACGTTCAGCCGGAAGATGAACAGATTCCAGATTATAGCCGATCCGGTTTAGCGCCTCATTAACGATGCGATCAGCGAAGCCAGTCTGTTTTTTATTGGAGAAGAGATGAATAAAAGCGGTATTCAGTACCAGAACTTTCCTGGTTGTGTGGGGGGTGGAAATGGCGGGCGAACTCCAGCCTGTCAGAACCAGCAACGCAAGCAAGCTCAGTCGGTAGTAACGGCCGGCGTTATCAGTTTCCATCTATTTCCCGCCTGAATGATTCCAAAAACATTTTTTAGCGATCAATATGATAAATATATAGACTATAGGTTCCTGGCCTGCATCTTTTAAAGCCTCAAGGTTGATTATGATTCATGTTTTTCAGACGTCTGAACCTGGACTAAAACCAGTGTTGCCAGTTTTGCCTTCATATCGAGGACGATTGTACTGAGGTGAGCTTTGTTCTCATCAGGCAGGGTCGATAAGGACTGGATCCGCTGTGCATAATTACGACTGGCATACAGCACTTCTTCGAGCATCTCCTTCCGTGAGTTTCGATTGATGCCGAGGTTCTTGCTTAAGCGTAGGATGGCGGCGCCGAGATCAATGGGTTTATCATGGGCATCCCGTTCGCCATAGTTGCCGAAGGGCATGACACTGAGCATGTCGTGGCGGCTGTAGGCGCGCATGGGCGTGGGATCGTAAACCGGTGAAAAACGGATTTGATCTTCGTATTGAAGCAGTGATAGATTTTCCATATGCAAATCGCCATTGCCGGTAACAAAGGACATGAGCAAACGTTTTAAGAGGTGTCGTTTGGCCTGCATGGGGTCGGAAACAATAGCAATAGGTGAACGGTCGATGGCCTGGCCGATGGCATCATAACTACTACTGTAGTGATGAGTGATCCGGCTGTCGCCTGTGGCCAGCACCGAATACAGGGTTTCCGTGAACAGGGGTTTGCCGTTACGGTTCCGATCATAACGTTCGATGGCAATGGCGGGCATGCCGTTTATTTCTGCCCTCCAGTAACGAGGCACGTCAAAGCCTGCTTCCCGGTGAAGTTCCAGTGTCAGGGCTTCCAGCTCGACGATCCCGGGGTAGGTATTTTTTTCAAACTTCAGTACGATGTCGGTGCGCCCTTCAACGGCGCCACGGGTGGGTAGACTGATGCGCCCGTCCCAGCCTTCGCGGGGAATGGAGAGCAACAGTTTCGGAATGGCGCCGCCGACGCTGGGCGTGGGACCCAGGGTCTCAAGCAGGGTTCCAGCACTGTCATCCAGCCAGGTCAGAAATTCTTTCAGAGAAAACCCAAACTCGTTTTTCACCGGGAACAGTTCGGGGACAGGTTTATCGGCGTACCAGTCACGCGCCTGTTGATCATCGCTGAAAACGTCCAGATGGCCAATGCCGCCATGACCGGATACCATAAGAATAGCCCAATCGCTGTCGAAGCCGGGCTCCGGCATCTGATTCTGTTGCGCCAGATAGGTGAGGATCAGCTGACGCTGAAAGTTATCCTCACTGGCAGGGGGGATCAGCGCCTGTAGTTGAGGCAGTAAATCAAAGTAGGGTGAGCGTTTCCAGATGAGGGTCGTGGCGCCCACAAACTCCGGTGCATACAGTACGCCCAGCCCTGGCAGGCCGCTGTCGATATAGGCGGGCTCATAGGTGAAGCGGCACTCCGTCATGGTCACGGTGAAACGCCCCATTTTAAGTGGCGCATTACCGCAACGGGTCCAGACGACAGCTTCACGATCTGTTTTCATCGCCTTGCCTGCCTACTCGTTGTCATTGAAAAAATTTCGATCAAGAAGTTTTTCCAGTATCGGGTTATTGGGCGTGAGTGTGAGTCGCAGGCCGAGGACATTGGCCAGTCGCACCAGGGTTGAGAGCCGCACGTCATCGGCCTGCTTCAGTTTGGACAGCGTACTGGCGCCCAGTCCGGCTTTGGCAACCAGCGTTTTTTGATCCAGTCCCTGACTTTGGGCGGCTTCGATGATTTGCTTGAGGAGGCTGGAGAGGACTTCATGCACAGGATGATTTCCAGAAAAAGTAAATACAGGTTTTATATTAGTATAATTACCTTATTAGATAAATATATATTTTCTCATGGGGTAAATTATCTATGATAACTCTAATGTATTACCTTTATAGATAATTTCAACCTGGAATCCGCAGTATCAGCCTACGCTATGATTATATCGGGGAAGGATCCGAATCTCTTTGGGTGTCATTCTCCGCTGCTTGCGGCGAAAAACGGTAGGATGGGTAGAACGAAGTGCAAAGTCCAGAGGGGAAACCCATCAGCACGCTACTGATTTCAAGCGGGTAGCGGAACAAGAATACGAATAAACCGGGGATGTTTGTAAAGAGTGTAAAAAAATAATGGCGGTTCTGGAAATATTATTTTGTTTTAATCCAGATACCGCCATCTTGTGGGCACTCCCCCCGCGCCCCCTTAGTGTTTTTATGAGGCGTTTAATCGCCTTCTTTGAATTTTGTCATACTCCTGAACTAGGGAAATATGAATTATTGTTGTTGTACTTGATACCAGAGCAAGCCTCATGCCATAAATGATAAAGTTATAGAATACAATGACTTATGAATATTTTTTCAACCTGGCTGGGCTTTGCTGGTGAAAAGTGTAAGAAATAACGACAAAATTTATTCCTGTTTATTTACGAGATAATTGTAACCGATTGTTTATTAATAGATTAATATTAATTTTAATCATTTTTAAAACTGTCGGTAATAGCGGGAGAATGTTAAAGATTCCGACAAATCAGTATACCAGGTCAAAAAGAGGGTATGGGCTCATAAATTGGGGTGAAGTTTTGATAAATTTCGCAGCTTTGCAGGAAAACACGAACGCCTGTAGCCGTCGCGCCAGGGGCAAGCCGGGATATCGTTTTTAGGGTTGGTGCGGCTGAATGTTATTATTAACCTATGCAGGGATTAACCTCGGTCAACATCCGTCAGCGCTTGTTACAGCTTTACCAGCGACTGCTGGTGGAGATTCGCGGTGATCGACTTGTTGCGCAGGCATTACAGAGCACGTCACTGAAATCAGAAAAAATCGTTTTACTGGCCAGCGGCAAGGCCGCCGCCTCAATGGTTCGAGGCGCGGTGCAGATACTGGGAAATCGTATCGTTGATGCGCGGGTGATCACCAAAGCGGGTCACTGCCAGGGGCTGGAAGAGGAGACCGGTATTTGCTGTGTGGAAACCGGTCATCCGTTACCCGACGCGCACAGCCTGGAAGCGGGACAGGCGCTGCTTGACTGGCTTCCCGGGTTGCCTGTCGAGGCTAGCCTGCTGGTGTTAACTTCAGGTGGAACTTCAGCGCTGGTTGAGGTCTTGCCGCAGGCAACGTCGCTTGAGGCACTGGTGCGTCTGAACCAGTGGTTGCTGGGTCGTGGTCTGGATATTCACGCGATCAACCGGATCCGCCGTTCGGTATCCTGCATCAAGGGGGGTGGCTTGCTGGCCGGTGTGCCGTCTATGATTCCTGTTGAACACCTGATCCTGTCTGATGTGCCCGGTGATAACCTGGCGATTATTGGTTCGGGGTTGTTTGTCGCAACAGCCACGGAGTCGGGGATTAAAACGGATACTTTAACAGGATGTGCAGCCTTGCCTGACTGGGTTCAGACCATGCAGCAGGCGGCGGTGGGTTGCCGTGCATGGCAGGCGAAAAGTCTGCCCAATCATCGAGTGAATCATCAGATCATCAGCAGCAATACGCGGGCCTGTCAGCGCCTGGTGGAGCTTGCGACGCAAGCGGGTCAGAACGACGTCTACCTGCACCGGCAGCCGCTTGCAGGGGATGCACGATTACAGGGGCAGGCTATTGCTTCTTATTTGCATAAACAGGCCCCAACCGGGCTGCATATCTGGGGCGGGGAAACGGTCGTGGTTTTGCCATTACAGCCGGGGCGGGGCGGACGTAATCAACATCTGGCGCTGGCGGCGGCACAAGCACTGGCGGGGACTGAGCATATCAGTCTGCTGGCTGTGGCCACCGATGGTAGTGACGGGCCAACAGATGATGCGGGCGCTATCGTCGATGGCGGCACACTCAGGCGTGGCAAGGCTGAAGGGCTGGAAGCCGGGCTTGCATTGCAACAGGCGGATGCCGGTCATTTTCTGGAAGCCAGCGGTGATCTGGTGAGTAGCGGTGTCACGGGAACCAATGTGATGGACATCGTGCTGGCATTCAAGGGAAGCTGAGTTATATGCATGCCGTGGTGACGGGCAGAGACTCAGCAGGGCAGGGTCAGATCTGTTAGTATTTAAGTATGCTGGAAGAACATGATCTGTACCCTCAGGCGCAAACCTGCCTGCTTAGCCGTGACCCTGATACCAAGGTGGCACAGACGCATACGACGGCTGAACGCTGGCGCAGGGGAGAGTTTATTCTGGGGGAGTCGGGGGTGGCCTCTATTCGTGAGCCTGGTCGACCGGATAAGCCTCAACGGGTAGAGAAACCTCATTTGCCGAAGCGCGGTATGCAGACTAGAGAAACGCGTGCGGCGCTGATTCATGCCCTCTGCCATATCGAGTTCAACGCTATCAATCTTGCCTGGGATGCGGTGTACCGTTTTCGCGGACTTCCCAGCGCGTTTTATTCCGACTGGATTCAGGTTGCCGATGAAGAGGCGCATCATTTCAGCCTGCTGCGCGACTACCTGAAAACTCAAAATTATGATTATGGTGACTTCAGCGCACACGACAGGCTTTGGCAAATGGCGCTGGAGACGGCCCATGATCCGCTGGCGCGTATGGCCCTGGTGCCTCGGGTGCTGGAAGCGCGTGGTTTGGATGTGTTGCCGGGTATCATGGGGCGTTTTCGTGAAGGTGGTTACCAGGAAGTGGCTGATATTCTTAAAATTATTCAGTCTGACGAGGTGGGCCATGTGAAGATGGGGTCACGTTGGTTTCATTATCTTTGTAAGCAGCGTAGTTTGGATTCGGAAACTGTGTTTCGTGAGTTGCTGGAAAAACATATGAAAAATTATGTGAAAGGTTCGATTGATCGGGAAGCTCGTCGGCAAGCCGGTTTTTCGGAGCAGGAACTCGATTATCTCGACGGCGCGGGCTGATGCGCAGGTATCGATCTGTCTACCTGCTGGTCGGGCTGTGTCTTTTTTCCAGCGCGATTGCCGCTGCCGCCAGTCATCTGACCGCTCATCTGAAAGGAACGGTGCTGATTTTTGATGAATATGAAAAGGACGTAAAACCCTATCAGACCCGGGTGATGGTGACGGCCGATTATATGCGCTTTGATGACGGTAAAGGTGCCCCTGATTTCATGCTCTTTGATCGCCGGGCCAATATTATTTTTAATGTGAATAGTAGTGATCGCACTATTATGTCGGTTGCGCCGCAACCGGTAAAGGTGGTTCCTCCGTTTAAGCTGAAAGATGAGGCGCACAAGCTGGATGATATGAAGGACGCGCCGGCGATTGCCGGGGTCAAACCACAACACTATGTTTTCACCACCAACCAGAAGCACTGCTATGACGTAGTAGCAGTGGATGGCTTGTTTAAGGGTGCGCTGGCCGCCACCCGCGCCTTTAACGCCGTTATCGCCAGTCAAAATGCGGCCACGCTGGAAAGCCTGCCTGCGGATCAGCAGAA
>CAZQVV010000003.1:0-15338 GCA_964596835.1 uncultured Thiohalophilus sp.
GCGCAGTCTTATCAGGAGTCACACTGGAATCCACTTGCAAAAAGTCCAACCGGCGTGCGAGGGATCATGATGCTGACTTTGACCACAGCAAAGGAGATGGGAATCAAGAGTCGCCTGAATGCAAGAGAAAATATCATGGGAGGAGCGAAGTACCTGTTGCAGATGCAGAAGCGCCTACCGAAAAATATTATTAATCATGATCGGGAATGGATGGCGCTGGCAGCCTATAATGTTGGTTTTGGGCATATACGCGATGCCTTTGTGCTGGCCGAACGGCTTAAGAAAAATCCGAATCTCTGGGCCGACGTGAGTACAGTGTTACCGCTACTGGGGCGAAGAAAATATTACAGAACCTTAAAACATGGCTATGCTCGTGGTTGGGAACCGGTGCGTTACGTCAAACGCATTCGTGATTATCAGGATATTATTGTAAATAATCTGGATCGCCAGGAAGTTGCCGAAAAAAAGCAGAGCAAGCAAGAGCAGTGATCACTAATAGTGTGAAGGTCGTGTTAGGCGGTTTTTGCCGTACCGCGACATAATTATCCGCATTGGCATGTTGACTTACGCTATCGCTAAGCCGACCTGCGTGTGAGTGGTAGTAATTCAGACTTGATCTGACAGATCACTTACTTGAGTCAAATATCACCAGGCAACCATTAAGTCTCAAATGCGCCATAAGCGGCTGTTGATTCATTAATCTCTTTCAGGGTGTCATTCCCCGCTGCTTGCAGCGAAAAACAGTAGGATGGGTAGAGCGAAGCGAAACCCATCAGCACGTTACCCGATTAAAGGGGTCGGAGTGATTTAAAATAAATCACTCCGACCCCTTAAACAAATTATTCTCTGACCCTGCCATCGTGCGGGGTTTTATTTGCCTAAGAAAATTTAATAATTGGCTCTGAACGCTCATACACCTCTGTCATTTTCTTACCGTTCCAGACATACACCAGGTGTGCTCCCTGCGTTGGCAACGAAACGGCAGGGGGGCGGAATGCGGCAATACACTCACCTCCGTTATGACGAACACTGTTATAGACTAACCCCCAGGAGCCAGCCTCCCGCAATTGTCGCGCAAACGCTTGTGCTCTTGGATGATCTTCAGGGCCAGGGTTATCGTCATAGAGAAACTTGTACGTTGGCGTTCGTACATCATGCAGATATTTTTTTACTGTCCCGATATAAACACGCATAGTAAATTCAGTTGGACTTAACCTCGCTTCTTGAGCAATAATTTCTCGCTGATGTACAGTTTCTCTAATCGCCGTTTCTTGTGATCGCTCCGCGTAATACACACCAAAGGTTTCGTCATTAAAGCGGGCTCTTTGGCCAATATGGGTAAATGCAGCCATGACAACCGTTGCCCCACTACCTGATACCCTGTCTTCATCTGGTACCAGGTTCAGATCCCCCGCTTCTTCCAGTAACCGATCATTGGTTTCAGCGATTAGATCCCATAACGCGCCCATTGCTTCTGGGGGAGTATGGTTTTCAAAAACATTAATAGGCGGGTACCGGGTAGATATGATCCGATACTGCTTTCCTCCAACCCTGGCTGTTGAAGGTAGACGTTGAGTTTTAGCTTTGGGCATTATCCTCTTGCCCAATCAATATACCTGCGAACATCAGCCAGATTCGTTAAATGTCCCCGGAGCATATAATTCAATGGTGATATGCCATTGAAGAGGGGATTCGTATTAGGGTTACGCAACCACTCACAGGCTGCGTCCTGGCGAAACAAGATATTAAGGCCCAGATAGATCCCAGTCAGATAACTCAGCCTGTCCAGTGTATCCCGGCTTACGGAACCAATATTTCCCCGCTTCCACTTATAGAATGTGGTGCGACCCGGCTCCCCCACCAGATTCATTTGCTGGTCATTATTCAATCCCCACTCTGGGGCAAAGGAAAAGAATGTTGCCAGTCCAGCTTGAGCTTTTTCGACATCGGAGTGTTCAGTTCTCTGTTTTACGGTAGCAACAGGCATAATAAGTCCCTCGCAGTCAGGTGGTTCGCTATCAACACTTATATAAATTATAGTACATTTATACACTATTTGCACTTTGTCGCAGGTTACTGAATTGAATAACAAACACAGTAATACTGCAGTTTACGCAGATTTAATGGGTACAATTGGCACCACTGCTGGCGCGATGGGTTAGATATTTATAGCTTGGATTGTTTCTTGAAGGAAAATTCACCTTGCATTTTCGGCACACAATGCCGGGTACGCAAGGTTGATAAAAAGTGGCTCTATAAAACGGTTCGTAATTGGCTGGAATTACCGTTAGATTATTAGTGCCATGAGCGGCTATACGGTTATTTACAGAATAAATATAATGCGGACATTCAAACTGGGTCAGTTTATAATTTCTCTCAGGTTCCTATCGCGGCAAAAGGCAAGACCCGTTTGACCGGAAGAAAAAATACTTCGTTTTGGATTTTAGTGGCTTTCAGCCAGATTGAATGGATCAGGGGTGGCTCTGACTTTATGAGGAGACTCTAAGTATGTCAATATTGGACATACCGCCTATATTAATCTCTTCCATAATATTTAGTCGAAATTGCGCCACTTTTGAAAATTCCAGAGGCTAGGGACGGATATGACTTCTATATTCCAGCCATTTATAAAATTTTGAATAAAAGATTGCGGAGAAATTAAAATTTACCCAATCCTGAACGGATGATTTCCCCTCATCATGTTGTCAAGCTGGAATCCACGAACGACCGGATCAGGGTGCAAGCACGCATTCGGTTTAATCCCTCCGTCCCCTATCTCCTCGATCATCAAACACTTCTTTTGCGGCAAAAAGGCCATTTAAAGCAGCAGGAAAACCCGCGTAAACAGCCATTTGTATCATAATCTCTATTATTTCCTGTTGTGTACAGCCCACATTCAATGCACCATGCACATGAACTTTTAATTGAGGGCTTGCGGTTCCCATCGCGGTCAAAGCGGCGACGGTAGCAATTTCTCTGGATTTTAAGTCTAAGCCATCTCTGCTGTATACATCACCAAATGGGAATTCGATCAATAAATCAGCAAAATCGGGTGCGATATCTTTTAATGCATTAATTACATTTTCTCCCGCTTGCCCATCTATTTCTTTTAGTTTTCCCCATCCTTTTTTATACCGTTCTGATTTCACTGTATTCACCTTTTATTATTTTATTTAATGCTTAAGGGACCGGGTTTTAGATTTAATGTCAGGTTGCCAGCAGCCTGACAAAATCTTTCAAGCGGCTTTCATTGTCTGAGGCGAGTTGTTCACCTACATCTTGCAATGCCTGTATATTGTCTGCACTCGCATCATCCATGTCGGATGAGCACCAGGATGGTATGCTGGTTTGTATACGCAAATAATGATCAGAACGACCGGATGAGCTGAATATTTGCTGTAGCTGAAAATCGGTTGTCTCTGAAACCGCAGTGGACATGACATCAATCGCCGGTTTAATCCAGCTTGCGGCGCCCCAATCCTTTGCTTCAGTATAGGGGTAGGATTTCTTTGACTCCCCTGTTCCGAGCGAGAGAATAGTCATTTCTTCTGAACCACTAATTTTATGAACTTTCCTTGCTTCAGCATAGGCGCACATAGCCGGATTATTTGCGAACAATCCGCCATCAATCAGCGGGTATATAATATTGGCGCTTGATTTAATTCGGGCTGGTTCAAAATAGGTGGGGGCTGCCGAAGTTGCTCTGGCTGCATCTCGAACCAGAAAATCATTTCTTTTATTCTTGACTGCTGCGGAGGATCTAAAGAAATGCGCTCTGCGTCTTTTGATGTCATATGATGTGATCAGGCAATGTTTAAGTAGGTGGCTAAGCATGACATCACTAAAGTAATCGTTTAGCGCGTCTTCTAATTCAGTCGCATCATATTTTTCATCGTTCAATCCACCGACCGAGGTAATGGATTTCCAGACAGAAACATCAAAAATATCATCGCCACGTTCAACATAAATATCCAGCAAATCCTGAGCATTGTATTTTTGAATATTATTTTTTCCAGGGATGCATAATCCAAGCGCTAAAATTCCGCCGGTGCTTGTGCCGGTTATCAAATCAAAATAATCTGAAATGGTTTTCTTAGTTCCATATTGCGTCCGAATTTCATTTTCCAGTTGAATTAACACCTTGCCGGGAATAATGCCTCTGATCCCACCACCGTCAATCGATAGAATTCTAAAGCTCATCTTTATTCTCCTTGAAATATTCACATAAAAATCAAGTCTGAAGCAGCTATCCTTATGAGATGGCTAAATAGCTGTTCCAAACACCCGTACACTTCAGGAATGGCCGTTCGTCCCGAGTCCTTCGGTTTCGCTCAGGAGAGCCTTGTCGAAGGACAAATAGATTAAGCGCTCTATTCACAGCATTTCCACGCTCATGGTTCGACAAGCTCACCACGAACGTGGAAATTCACAAGTGTTCCGGTATTTTGAGCACTTAGGACGCGCGCGGAAATTAACTTTCCATCTTTTCTATCTATGATCTAATCGGTGTGCGCACAGCGAAGCTTATGATGGATACACTATCAAAGCATTAAAATGAGTTCAGAGGCAATTAAAATTATGCGTTACACTCTTGATGAAGTTGGATAGTTAATTTTGATCAAAGCCCTTATTTAGACAATCAGGAATATTTTTTTCCAACATAGTCTTCAACGATGGCTTGAAACTCTTCAGCGATATGATTGCCTTTGAGAGTCACGGTTTTAATGCCATTGACATAAACCGGCGCTACCGGTTTTTCACCGGTGCCGGGCAGGCTGATGCCTATGTTGGCGTGTTTGCTTTCACCGGGGCCGTTGACCACACAGCCCATGACCGCCACGCTCATGTTTTCAACGCCTGCAAAGCGTGTTCGCCATCGTGGCATCTGCTCGTGCAAATAAGTTTGGATGTCCTGTGCAAGTTGCTGGAAATACGTGCTGGAGGTGCGGCCGCAGCCGGGGCAGGAAACCACGGTCGGGGTAAAGGCGCGTAGTTCTAAGGCTTGCAGGATTTCCTGTGCGACTATAACTTCCTGAGTACGATCGCCGCCTGGTTCCGGGGTGAGCGATATGCGAATAGTGTCGCCAATCCCCTGTTGCAGCAGAATGCTGAGCGCTGCGCTGGAGGCGACGATACCGCGGGCGCCCATACCGGCTTCGGTCAGCCCCAGGTGCAGGGCGTAGTCGCAGCGCGTTGCCAGCGTTTGATAGACCCTAATCAGATCCTGTACCCCGCTCATTTTGCAGGAAAGAATAATCTTGTCATGTGGCAGACCGATTTTTTCTGCCTGTTGGGCGCTTTCGAGAGCGGAGGTGACCATGGCTTCAAGCATGATGTCGGCGGGTTCTTTCGGGGCATCGTGCTTGCGATTTTCATCCATGAGCCGGGCCATGAGTTCCTGATCCATGCTGCCCCAATTCACGCCAATGCGCACGGCTTTGCCGTATTCACAGGCGCGCTCGATCATGCTGGCAAACTGTTCATCATGCCGTTTGCCCTTGCCGACATTACCGGGGTTGATGCGGTATTTGGCCAAGGTCCGGGCGCAGTCAGGATAATCTTGAAGTAATTTGTGACCGTTAAAATGGAAATCACCAATTAGTGGGACGGCACAGTTTTGCGCATCAAGCTTTTCCCGTATACAGGGGACCGCAGCGGCAGCCTCGGCGCTGTTGACAGTGATACGCACCAGTTCTGAACCGGCGTGCGCCAGTTCGATAACCTGCTGCACGGTTGCCTCGATATCGGCAGTATCGGTGTTGGTCATGGACTGTATTACCACAGGCGCATTGCCACCTATTGAAATTGAACCAATCGTTACGGTGGCGGTTTTTTCGGGAATGGGGGGGTGAGTTGGTGACATATTTTAAGGTGTTCCGATGCCGCTGAAATGCAGTGATCAATTATAGCACAGGCCTGTTTGCCGTATTGACTGAAAATTATGAGTTTCAATGACAAAAAAAGCCTATAATACCCGCCAATATCAGTGGCACAAAGAGCACAATTATGAGTTCAGAATCCAGCAAAAAACTTACCCAGGCGGTACAGGCCGATCGGCATGTGCTATATCAAAAATCTGTTCAGTGTCCGGAAGCCGAGGTCGAGTTCTTTGAGAAAACGTTTAAGGAATTACGTGGCCGTGATGCACTGAGCATAAAAGAGGATTTTTGCGGTACGGCGTATCTGGCGACAGAATGGTGTAAGGGCGACCCGGCGCGCACCGCGATTGGGGTGGACTACGATGAGGAAACGCTTGAATGGGGACAGCAAAACAACCTTGATGCGGCCGGTGCCGATGTAGCGGAGCGCGTTACCCTGATAAATGATGATGTGCGTAATGTCACTGAGCCTGCGGTTGATATCGTCTGTGCTTTTAATTTTAGTTACTGCCTGTTTGAGGAACGTGATGAGCTGATCGATTATTTTGCTCAGGCGCGCGCCAGCCTGAAAGACGATGGCCTCTTGATTCTGGATCTGTTCGGCGGTACCGAATGCGCCGATGTACTGGAAGAGGAAACCGAAATAGAAGATGAAGGGGCGACCTATGTCTGGGAGCATGTTTCCTTTAATCCCATCAATAACCACATGGCCTGCGCCATTCATTTTGATTTTGATGATGGCTCGCGTCTGGAAAATGCCTTTACCTATGAGTGGCGTTTGTGGGCGATTCCCGAAGTACGGGAGATGTTGGAAGAAGCAGGTTATACCAATGTGCGAATTTATTGGGAACGTTTTGAAGACAGCGAGGATGACGAAGATGAAATGGAAGGTACCGGTGAATATTACGAAACCACCGAGGCCGAAAATCAGGAATCCTGGATGATCTATATTGTGGCTGAACCAGTGTAGGCGGGGGAGGAGGAGTGTTGGGCTTCGTTCCACTCAGCCCACCCTACGGGGTTCTTAGTTTTCGTATTAAATGTAGGTTGGGCTGAGCGAGAGCGAAGCCCAACAGGCGCTTGCTGGTGAGCGCCTAACATCATGTCTATTGTGGTGTCCGAGGTTCGGCGTGATAGGGTTCTTCCCGAATCCGGTCGTGCAGGTGCATGCGGTATTCAACAAAGTCTTGTTTGTTATCGAAGTGCATAAAAGGATTGCCTTCGACCTGTTCGCCTATACTGGAGGTGCTTCGGTCAGCATAATGGTGACCCGGTAGTATCATCGTCTCAGCCGGCATTTGCCCCAGTTTCCTCAATGTGTCGTACATCACTTCCGGATCGCCCCCGCCCAGATCGCAACGCCCGCAGCCCCAGACAAACAGAGTGTCGCCAGTAATCAGGTGATCCTGAATGTGATAGCAGGCTGAACCGGGCGTGTGCCCTGGGGTATGCAGGACTTCGATTTCAGTTTTGCCGAGCGGGATCATGTCACCGCCGTGGTGCAGATGGGGTTGGGCCAGTGGCTGACCCCAGAATTCCGCTTCCGGTTTAAGCAGGTGAAGCTGGGCGTCGTACTGGGCGAGAATGGCTTCGATGCCATTGATGTGATCGTAATGACTGTGGGTGAGCAGAATATCGCTAATGGTCAGGCCTTTCTCTTTCACCTGTTGCAGGATGGCGGGCGCGTCCCAGGCCGGATCAACCACGGCGGTGCGACCGGTTTCTCGGTCGGTGATGAGATAGATCAAATTCTCCATTGACCCCAGATCCAGCGCGTCAATGTAATAGTTGTCGGTAGCCGCAACCTGGATCATGCGCATTCTCCTGAAATCGTGATGGCCGATAGTGATAAACTGTTCCACCATAAAATACAAACAAGAGCAAGTCGAGGACATTATGGACGCGGAATTCTGGAAGCAGCGCTGGGAAAACAATGAAACCGGGTTTCACCTCGATGAGGTTAACCCCCTTTTGCCACGTTTCTGGCCGCAGTTGCATATTCCTGAAAATAGTCAGGTTTTTGTGCCCCTGTGTGGCAAGAGTCTGGACATGCTCTGGTTGCGAGAGCAGGGGCACGAGGTGTGCGGAGTGGAACTCAGCCCGCTGGCCCTGCAGCAGTTTTTTGCCGAGCAGGGCTGGGCGCCTGAAATTCATCGCGCCGGGGCGTTTGAGATCTGGGAAACAAAAGGCATCCGATTGTTTTGCGGGGATTTTTTCGATCTTACCTCGAAACTACTCGGGCAGCCCTCAGTGGTTTATGATCGGGCGTCAATGATTGCCCTGCCGCCGGCGATGCGTCCGGACTATGCTCGTCACCTCCAGACTCTGGTGCCGGTTTGTGCGCCCCGATTGCTGGTGACGCTGGATTATGAGCAGGCGCAGATGGAAGGTCCGCCGTTTGCCGTGAGCGAGGCCGAGGTGCAGGCGCTGTACAGTCCTGTTTTCCAGATCGAAAAAATCTTTGCTGAAGATATTCTGGCTGAAAATGAGCGTTTCAGGCTAAAGGGGCTGACTCGCCTGGAGGAATCGGTGTATTTGCTTAATCCTGCAGGCTAAACTTTTAGCCAGGCTGACCCGGCCCCTATTCTCAGACAGGCTCCTGGAGAAGCTAAGCTGTGTGCGAGAATCCTTCAAAAACAGGTCATTTTTTCTTACGGTTGCCAAATTCTCAATGATCATTCATGTTGATATGGATGCCTTCTACGCCTCGGTTGAAATGCGTGAGCAGCCGGGGTTGGCGGGCCTGGCGGTGGTCGTGGGTGGTCCTGCGCAGGGACGGGGTGTCGTGGCGGCGGCCAATTATGCGGCTAGAAAATATGGCATTCATAGCGCGATGCCGGTGGTGCAGGCTCAACGTTTGTGTCCGAAGCTAGTGCTTTTACCGGTGCGTATGCCGCTTTATATCAAGGTGTCACGGCGGATCCGCGAGATTTTTCAGCGTTATACGCCTGAGATGGAACCCCTGTCATTGGATGAAGCCTTTCTGGATGTCAGCGCCAGTGAGCGCCTGTTCGGGGATGCCGTGAAGATTGGGCGCAAGATCAAAAACGATATTGCCGGGGAGCTGTCATTGGTCGCCTCCGTGGGTATTGCGCCCACCAAGTTTGTTGCCAAGGTTGCTTCGGACATCGATAAGCCCGATGGTTTTGTGCTGATCCAGGCGCATGAAGTGCAGGCTTTTCTGGATCCTCTGCCAGTGGGGCGCCTATGGGGAGTAGGCAAGGTGACCGGTTCGGAGTTTGAACGGCTGGGCATTCATACCATTAAACAATTACGTCAGCAGCCGCGAGAAGCGCTGCAGTACCGTTTTGGCAAGTTCGGTGACTCTCTCTGGAATTTGGCCCAGGGGATCGATCCGCGGCAGGTGGTCTCGGATAGTCAGGCAAAGTCTATTTCTAATGAAACCACTTTTGCAGTGGATATCAGCGACCGAAGATTATTGCGAAACCAATTACTGGAATTGACTGAACAGGTTGCCTTCCGCCTGCGCCAGCAGGGGCTTTATGCCCGCACGGCGCAAATAAAATTGCGCTTCGCCGATTTCAAAACCATTACTCGCAGTATGAGCCTGACGGCGCATACCCAGACCACCAAGGCGCTCTGGAATGTCGCACAGGAATTGCTGGATGCGGCATTAGCGGGCCGACCCCGCGCCATTCGTTTGCTGGGGATGGCTGCCAGCGGTTTGAGCCGTCAGGCCTCGGTGGCGCAGCAGGCGGATTTGTTCAGTGATCCCGAGCAGGAAAAACAACGAGAACTCGATCGTCTGGCGGATGAAATCAGAGGGCGTTTCGGGGCCGTCAGCATTCGTCGGGGGGCGGGGCATCATCATAAAATTTGAAGTAACCATTTACTCCGCAGATGACAGAACAGTCGCTATTCGTCATTCCGGCTAAAACCATGCTGGGATGACGGGTACCTTGGGGGGAGCAGTGGGTAGGACGGGTAGAGCAACGCGAAACCCATCAACTGAATAGTGACAACACAGACAAGGTTTTAATCAATGACAGAGTTAGAAAAAACAGAAGCTGGATTATCACAGCCGGCATCAGCAAAGATGATTTATCTGAGTGAATATAAAAAGCCGGACTATCAGCTTGACAGCGTCGAGCTGCGTTTTGAACTGCATGAAACCCGCACCCAGGTTTATTCACGGCTGGTCTTCAGGCGTGCGCCGGAAGCCGACACGCAGGCGCCGCTGAAACTGGAGGGCAGTCATCTTGAATTGCAGTCAGTGAAACTCAATGGCGAAACATTGGCGACAGACAGCTATACGCTTGATGATGACGGGCTGGTGATTGAAAGTCCGGGGCAATCTTTTGAGCTTGAAGTGGAGACCCAAATCAATCCGCAGGCCAATACCGCGCTGGAAGGCCTGTATCTTTCCAGTGATATGTTTTGCACCCAGTGTGAGGCGCAAGGCTTCCGCCGGATTACGTATTTCCCTGATCGCCCGGATATGATGTCGCGTTACAGCGTTACCGTGGTGGCTGATAAACAAAAATATCCCATTCTGCTTTCCAATGGTAACAAGCAGGACGCCGGGGAGCTGGATGATGGTCGTCACTGGGTTAAATGGCAGGATCCCAGTCTCAAACCCAGTTATCTGTTTGCCCTGGTGGCGGGCGACCTGGCCTGTCAGGAAGACAGCTTTACGACCATGAGCGGGCGTGAAGTTAAATTACAGCTTTTCACTGAAGCCGAGAATATTAATAAGTGCGACCACGCCTTGATGTCATTGAAGCAAGCGATGAAGTGGGATGAAGATACCTATGGCCGGGAATATGATCTGGACATCTATATGATCGTGGCGGTCAATGATTTCAATATGGGAGCCATGGAAAACAAGGGCCTGAATGTCTTTAATGCTTCCTGTGTGTTGGCCAGCCCGGAAACGGCGACCGACCAGGATTACTACCGCATTCAGAGCATCATCGCGCACGAGTATTTTCACAACTGGTCAGGTAATCGGGTAACCTGTCGCGACTGGTTTCAGCTCAGTCTTAAAGAAGGTTTTACCGTGTTCAGAGATCAGGAATTTTCGGCTGATCTCAATTCCCGCGCCGTGCAGCGTATCGACGATGTCAATGTTTTGCGTGCGCACCAGTTTGCCGAAGACGCCGGTCCCATGGCCCATCCGGTGCGCCCTGATCATTACATCGAGATCAGTAACTTTTATACCGTGACGGTTTATAACAAGGGTGCCGAAGTTGTGCGCATGTTGTGCAATATTCTCGGACGGAAAGGCTTTCGCAAGGGCACCGATCTTTATTTTTCGCGTCATGATGGTCAGGCGGTGACAACCGACGATTTTGTCAAAGCAATGGAAGATGCCAATGGCATTGAATTGAATCAATTTAGAAACTGGTATTCACAGGCGGGCACGCCTCAACTGATGGTGGATGAGGACTATGATGCTGATGCCGGGATCTACTCGCTGACGATTCGTCAGCATTGCCCCCCAACGCCGGGGCAAGCCGAGAAAAAGCCCTTTCATATTCCGCTGGCTATGGGCTTAATCGGTGAGAGTGGGAAGGAACTGTTATCAACATTGGAAAATACAAAAACGAATGCAGCAAAGCCTGAGCACACGCTAGCGCTGACAACGCCAGAACAGCATTGGACCTTTAACGGAATAGAGGAAAAACCGGTGTTGTCGTTGGGGCGCGGTTTTAGCGCACCGGTGAAAATTTTATTGCCGCATGACGATGAGGCGCTGGCTTTTCTGTTTGCCCATGATACGGATGAATTCAATCGCTGGGATGCCGGGCAGAAACTGGCTATCAAGATTATGTTGAAACGGATAGACGACTATAGTGCCGGCAAGGCTTTGCAACTGGAGCCGACGTTCATCGAGGCCTATCGTTCAACGCTCAACAACCGGGCGCTCGACAAGGCGCTGGTGGCCCAGGCCCTGAGTCTGCCATCTGAGTCCTATCTGGCGGATCAGTGTGAAACAGTCGATGTGGACGCCATTCATGGCGTGCGTGAATTTATGCGCCAACAACTGGCTGAAGCGCTGGCGGATGACTGGCTACGCGTGTACGAAGAAAACAATGTAAATATTGCCTATCATTTTAATGCGCAGGACATGGCGCAGCGCAGCCTGAAAAACCTTTGTTTGTCGTATTTACTGGAACTGGGTAATAGCGAACACCGTCAACGTTGCCTACGTCAGTTTCAACAGGGTGATAACATGACCGATGTGCTGGCGGCCCTGTCCATTTTTAATCAACACGAGATGCCTGAGCGTCAGCAGGTGCTGGACGCGTTTTATAATAAGTGGCAGCATGATCGGCAGGTGGTGGAAAAATGGTTTGCGATTCAGGCTGCCTCATCCCTTGCCGGGGCATTGAAACGGGTGCGGGCGCTGATGCAGCATCCGGCTTTTTCGATCAAAAATCCCAACCTGGTACGCAGTCTGATTGGCCGTTTTTGCGCTGCCAGTTCGGTCAATTTTCATTTGTCTGATGGCAGCGGTTACCGCTTCCTGGCGGAGCAGGTATTGGCGCTGGATGAACTCAATCCACAGATTGCGGCGCGTCTGCTACAGAGTCTGAGCCGCTGGCGGCGCTTTGATCCGGCACGTCAAATCCTGATGCGGGAACAGCTTGAGCGGGTTGCCGGACATAAGGGGTTGTCGAAGGACGTGTATGAAATCGCCAGCCGCAGCCTGGAAGGTTGAGGCGGTTTCTTATGCGGGTTTAGCTTCATGCCTGAAGGCCCTGAGATAAAACGCGCGGCGGATGAACTGGCGTCTGCCATCAAAGGACGGACGCTGGAGCATGTTTATTTCGCTTTTCGCCATCTGCAAGCGTTTAGTGAAAAGCTGGTGGGCGCTAAAGTGCTGGATGTGGCTTCACGCAGCAAGGCGATCTTAACCCGCTTTAATAACGGCCTGACTATTTACAGTCATAACCAGCTTTACGGCCGTTGGTGGATTTTGCCTGCCGGGGATTATCCGGATAGTTCCCGTTCCTTGCGTCTTGCGCTGCATACCCGGGATACGATGGCGCTGCTTTACAGCGCTTCGGAGATTGAGGTCATAAAAACATCAGATCTCAATCAACACCCTTACCTGAACAAGCTGGGACTCGAATTGCTGGATCCGGATACTCGTCTTGAAGATGTTATTTCACGCTTTGATGATGAGAGGTTTCAGCGTCGAAACCTCATGGGTCTGTTACAGGATCAGCATTTTATTTCAGGGATGGGAAATTATCTATGCTGTGAAGCGCTACATGTCAGTGGCATACACCCCCGCGTGCGTTTACTCGATCTTGAGCCGCGAAAACGTGAACGTCTGGCAAAAAAATGTTTTAAACTAACCCGCCAGGCTTATAAAACCGGTGGCATTACCAACCTGATAACACGCGCAAAAAAGTTACGTAAAGCGGGTTGGGCATTTGAAGACTATCGCTTTCATGTCTACCGGCGTGAGGGCCTGCCCTGCTATAAGTGCGGTATGAGTATTGTCAAAGGCAAGTTCAGCGGCAAGAGGGGGTATCTGTGTCCTGGCTGTCAGTCTCTGGATAACTAAAAAAAATCGAAAGAAAAGAGGGTGAGCTGAAAAACAAAAATTCAGGTTCGGGTTTTAATCTCTTTAAGGGTGTAATTCCCCGCTGCTTGCAGCGAAAAACGGTAGGATGGGTAGAACGAAGTGAAACCCATCGGCACGCTAGCTTGCGTGGGTTATACTTTGTTCTACCCAACAACTTAATAGCCCGTCCGCTTGCTGCGGGGTAGTTTATTTTTCTATCAGCTTCACTACTCTGGGAACTAATAGCTTCTGCTGATGCCAGATACTGAAGGGAATCAGGAGGTACTTGCAGAGCTCCTTACACGTCCCCCAGCCTCTAACTTTATAAGTGAATCAATTATGAAAAATAATGCCAAAACCCCTCATCAAAAGGCGTTAACTATCAATCTCAATACAGATAAATATGGCTCTATTGCCGAGATTGGTGCGGGCCAGGAAACGGCGCGATGGTTTTTTCGTGCGGGGGGAGCAGCGGGGACGATTGCCAAGACCATGTCCGCTTATGATATGAAGTTTTCAGATGCTATTTACGGAAAAAGCCCGCGTTATGTGAGTCGTGAGCGTATTTCGGCTATGCTTACGCATGAGTTCAATCTGTTGCTGGAAAGGCTCGATGAGTCTCGAAGTGATACGCGCTGTTTTTTTTCTTTTGCCAACACGGTCGCTGCACGCAGTTTCACCCACAAGACGGATGGGCATGGTTGGTTGGGCGTGCGATTTGAAACTCAGGCTCACAAACCTCCCTCAACGGTTATTCTGCATGTAAATTTGCACGGCAAAAACAATATTCAGGATCAGGAAACGCTCGGCGTTCTGGGTATTAATCTTATTTACGCCGCCCTTTATTTAAATCAGGACATGAATGCTTTCCTTCTTTCCCTGGTCGATCAATTATTTTCTGAAGTCCTTGAAATCGATTTGATTGATTTTTCCGGGCCGACATTTGAACAGGTTGATAACCGGTTAATGGCCCTGCGTCTGGTTCAGCATGGTCTGTCAAACGCCGCCCTTTTTTTTGCCGATGGGAAAATCGTCCAAATAGCCGATGCGTTATGGAGAAAATCGGTACTGGTTGAACGAAGCCGGTTTCGCCCGCCCACCAAACTTACGCTTGATCTGCTGGACTGTGCTCAACACCGGTTTATGGAGGAACAAAATATCAGTAGTGATGAAGTGCTGGTATTGTCTGAAATGACCCTCTATGATCTGGAGAGTGATAAAGAAAGCGATATTGATACGGAGGACTTTTTATCCCGGGTTAATATTCTCTGCGCGATGGGTAAACATGTATTAATTTCAAATTACGGGGAATTCTTCAAGCTGGCGCAGTATTTATTTAACTATACAAAAAACCCGGTCGCCATTGCGATGGGGCTGCCTTCTTTGCGCGATTTATTTAATGAGAAATATTATGCAAATTTGCCTGGCGGCATTCTTGAATCATTTGGACGATTATTCAAGCATGACTTACGGCTTTATGTTTGTCCTGAAATCGATAAAGAGACCCATAAATTAGTCAGCATCCATGAATTACAGATTGAATCCTATCTTCGCCATCTGTATGACTATCTGCTTGAAAACAATTTTGTACGCGACTTAAATAGCGTCAATAGCGATTATTTAAAAATTCATTCGGATGAAGTTCTACACATGATCCGCGAGAATCTTCCCGGTTGGGAGGATGCCGTGCCGGAGGCAGTCGCGGGCATGATTAAAAAACACGCTTATTTCAATTGGTCTGAGGCAAAGACAGAAAAAAATTAGGTTGGTAGGGTGGGCACAGAAATCGTGCCCACCCTACAGTACTGATCCCGAATTACCGTTCGTCCTGAGCTTGTCGAAGGAAGCTTGTCGAAGGAAGCTAGTCGAAGGGTGAATTACATTAAGATTTAGTATTTCAGGCTTTGCATTCATGGTTC
>CAZQVV010000003.1:15438-49112 GCA_964596835.1 uncultured Thiohalophilus sp.
GTCGAAGGGTGAATTACATTAAGATTTAGTATTTCAGGCTTTGCATTCATGGTTCGACAAGCTCACCACGAACGTAAAGCCTGATAGTGAATAGAAATTCGGAACACTTATTTAGTATCAGGAACCGTTATTTAGCAGGATTGGGGGAAATGTCTATGCGCTGGTTATGCCGGTGAAGCAATATTGGCTTCGCCCGTTACCGGGGTTTTGAGGTTTTCAGCGAAGTCGAGCATGCGTTTGACCGAGACCATAGCCTGTCGGCCAATGTCGGCATCAACCTGGATTTCATTATGGCCGTTTTCCAGTGTTCGGACCAGATTTTCCAGGCTGTTCATGCCCATCCAGGGACAGTGCGCGCAACTGCCGCAACTGGCGCTGTTACCGCCAGTGGGGGCGATGATGAAATGTTTGTCGGGGGCGGCCAGTTTCATTTTGTAAAAGATGCCGCGATCAGTGGCGACGATGAAGGTGTCGTTCTTCCTTTCCTTTGCCGCCTGAATAATTTCGGTAGTGGAGCCGACCAGATCTGCCTGATTGATCACGTCCAGCGGCGATTCGGGATGTACCAGTACGGCCGCATCAGGGTATTTGCTATGCAGTTTGATCAGTTCCCTGGCCTTGAATTCATCATGCACAATACAGGATCCCTGCCACAGCAACATGTCGGCGCCAGTGACTTTCTGAATGTAGCCGCCGAGGTAACGATCGGGTGCCCAGAGAATTTTTTCACCTTTTTCATGCAGGTGGCGAATAATTTTTGTAGCAATGCTGGAGGTCACGACCCAGTCAGCACGGGCTTTAACCTCGGCGCTGGTGTTGGCATAAACCACCACCGTGCGATCGGGGTGCTCATTGCAGAAGGCATTGAAACTGTCGGCCGGGCAGCTGAGATCCAGCGAGCACTCCGCCTCCAGGGTGGGCATCAGCACCTGCTTTTCGGGATTGAGGATCTTGGCTGTTTCCCCCATAAAACGTACGCCGGCCACGACAATGGTCGACGCTGCGTGGGCATGCCCAAAGCGCGCCATCTCCAGTGAATCAGAGACGCAGCCGCCGGTTTCATCGGCCAGCATCTGCAAATCATCTTCGGTGTAATAGTGCGCGACCAGAACGGCATTTTTTTCCCGCAACAGTTGTTTGACGCGCACACTCAGTGTCTGGCGTTCTTCCTTGGCAAGCGTTTGCGGGGGGGACACGGCCAGCGCACGCTGGCGAATTTCGCTGTCCTCAGCAATAATGGAAGGATAAGCTGTATTCATAAATTACGAGTGCCTTAAATCAGGCCGGTACCAGTAGTCAGACAGGATACGTGGGTGCTGGCTGGTTTATTATTGATACATATGAATCGGATCAGTTTAAAACAAGACTTATTCATTGGCTAGCTACTCTTTTTAGATAGGCCGCAGCAGGCATGCTTTACCCTAAATCTAATGTTAATTATAATAAACATGTTGTAACTTGATGTTTTTATAGTATTATTACTTCAGTTATCCTTAATTCCTGCGAGGCGGCATGGACCGGCAGAAAGTTCTCGAGAAAATCAGCAAGTGTCTGCGCCTCTCAGCGTCCTGCAACCCCAATGAAGCGGCATCAGCGCTACGGCAGGCGCGTTGCCTGATGAAAAAATACCATGTCAGCGATGATCAGATCCAGACGCTACAGGTGGAGGAAGATTCTGCGCGCTATGGCGGTCAGTTTAATCCGCCTTTCTGGGCGTTGGCGCTGTCCGATATGGTTTCCCGCGCCTTTGACTGCCGGGTGCTTGTTGCTCGTCAGTTTGGCCGACAACCGGAGTACCGCTTTATCGGCATGGATTGCGCGCCTTCCATCGCGACCTATACCTTTACGGTGCTTTACCGCAAGCTGGAACAGGCGCGCGCGGCTTTCATGCAGGATCATAAGGCCAAAGAGGATGAGGAAGACAACTCTCGTCGAGGTGATGTGTTTGCCCAGGCCTGGCTGTTCCGGGTGACGAGCAAGGTGGCGGCCTTTGTGGTGAACCCGGCTACGGGCGCGTTACTCAATCGCTATCTGAAAGAGCAGTACGGAGACACGCTCGAATTCGTTCAGGATCCGGTTGCGACAGAAACAGCGGATTATGAGGATATACTTTGCGGAATGAAGGCGGCGGGGGAGGTGGCTCTCTACCGTTCCATGTCGGGGCTGGCCTGCCCTGTTTTACCGTTCAAGGCCGCCATTTAGCCAACAATACCCTTCTAGAACCCTGCTCCCCGTCTCCTATTGTTCAACTTTTTCTCTGGATAACGGGAGCGTGATCCTGTCTGCATGCAAACCAGTGATTAAAACTGAGGCCTAAATCGAGTACTATGAGGGTTAAATAAAGGGTTTTAATATCCTTAGTTTTAACAAGGACAGTGCGTTCAGTGCTATGGCTGCAGTCATCAGATTAAAGTACAGCGGAATTATCAAGAAAGTGCCCTGTGAAATGGCGCTGACATTTGGTCGGGATAAAAATAATGATGTGGTGCTCAACGACCCGCACGTCTCCCGCAATCATGCCATTATTCGCTGTGTCGGTCAGGGTGATTATTATTTTATCGACAGTGGCAGTTCCAATGGTAGTTACATCAATAAAAAGCGCATTGCCGCGCCCAGGTTGTTGCGTAATGGTGACTGTATCAGCATTGGCCGGGCACAGATCCTGTTTACCCAGGATGTCAAAGTGGCCAGGCATGTTGATACGCTCTCCCTGCAGGATACCCTGATCTCGGATACGCCGGAGATCAAGCAGATCACTATTCTGGTGGCGGACATCCGCGGTTTTACCTCGCTCTCGGAACGGGTCAACATCCGCACGCTGACCAAGTTAATGAACAGTTGGTTTCACCAGGTCAGCAATGCCATTTTCACTAATGGTGGTGTGGTAGATAAGTTTATCGGTGACTGTGTCTTTGCCTGCTGGGAGTCGGAGGTAGATCAGAAAAAAACAGTGATTCAGGCGCTCACGGCAGCCTACCATATCAACCGCATTACCCAGGAACTGAACCAAACGTATTCAGAAATACCTGAAGCGGTACGGATTGGTGTTGGTATTAATACCGGTGCCGCCTCTCTGGGTATTGGCCAGGATAATACGGCGCTGGGGGATGCTGTCAACGTGGCATTTCGCCTGGAGAGTGCGACCAAGGCCCTGGGCACCGACGTGGTCATGAGTGAAACGGCCTACCGGCATTTGCCGGATGAATTTATGAGAGACAGGAAACAGCATGTTAAAGTAAAAGGTAAACGTGACACGGTGCGTATCGTTTGTCTTAACTTCGATGAAGCCGAGGAAATTTTAAAGAGCATACGCGCACAAGAACAGATCTCATCGGTAGATGGCGTTTCCAATCTGAAAATATCATGAAATACGAGATTAGAAATACTGAAGCAATGACTCTGTGTCGATCCTGACAGGCAACGCACCGCTACTTTCTGCGTAGATCATCTGTCATTCCCCGCTGCTTGCAGCGAAAAACAGTAGGATGGGTAGAGCGAAGCGAAACCCATCGTCAGGGTTACTTGTTGGGTTTCGCTCCGCTCTACCCATTCTACAACTTAATACCCCGTTTGTTTTCAACGGAGTGGTTTGTTTTGTATGGCTTTGATCCGAGTTCGGCTAAATTATAATTCATAGTGTAAACAGTAAAAAAATAATATGGTATTGAGTGAAACGATCGGCTATGGACTGTTAGTTCTGTTGTTATTGGCGGCCATTGCCAGCGTACTTTTTTTTAACAAAATAAAACGTGGCTATGCGGATTGGTATTTATTCCATACCGTTAAAAAACTCGGGCATGACGTCATACAAAACATCATTCTTCCTGATGGTATGGATGGGACGGTCTGTATTGATAATCTTGTGCTAATGCCGGATAAAATTCTGGTTGTCTCAGTGGGGCGTTATCAAGGGGCCGTATTCGCCTCGGAGAATATCGATATTTGGACCCAGATAGTAGGCAAACGCAGCTACAAGTTCAATAATCCACTGCTCAAACTTGAACAGGATATTTCGGCAGTGAGGGCGCATGTACCCAAAATCAAGGTGACCGGTATTCTAGTTTTTTCTTCGGAGGTGGACTTTCCAAAGGGAAAGCCGGACAACGTTATTCCCGCGGCTGAAGCGAAACGGTGTTTTGGACGCACACATGATAAAAAGATAAGCGCTGAGTACCTGAAGGCATGGAATGAAATTAAAAGTAAAATTTTAGATGAGGTCTGATGATGTTGGATAAGGTTAAATCGTTTATTGGCAAAATGCTGAATGAATCCGAAACGCTTACTGATCTGAGTAATGATATTCAGCTTGCTGCTGCATTGTTACTGGTTGAAGTGATGAACGCGGATGACAAAATAGATGAGCGGGAGAGAAATGCGGTTCAGACAGGGCTAAAGAATTTTTTTGAGCTGACGGATGAAAAAACCAGAGCAGTGTTTGAAATTGCGGAGAACCGCGCAAAAGATGTGATTCCATTGCAGCGATATACATCTATACTTAACAAGGCTCTGGAGCCGGAAGCGAAATTGAAGTTGCTGGAACAAATATGGCGAGTCGTGTTCTCCGATGATGAGCTGGACAAGTATGAGGAGAGTTTGGTCAGGCAAATAGCTGAGTTACTTTATATTCGCCATTCTGATTTTATTTTTGCCAGGCAACGGGCGAAAGGCGAAATTTAATCTCTTTGGGTTTGATTCCCGCTGCTTGTAGTAGGGTGGGCACGTTTTTTGTGCCCACGCGGGACTTAAAATTCCTCCGCGTGGGCACAAAAAACGTGCCCACCCTACAAAGGTTGAAAAGGCGCACAGAGCACATAGTGGTAAGATTGCCAGATATAAAGGTTCGTATATAAAGATAATGCATCATTTTCTGTTTCACGGTTTAAGCGATAAAAAATGGCTGCTGCTGGTTGTGCTGTTTTTCATGACACCCGTTTATGCAGCAAATAACGGCAGTATTGCGCGCGCGCAATTTACCACCCGAATTGAAGATCGGGAGCCTGTCGATCAGGTTCTGGTGCTGAACAACAATATCACTACCTTGTACTTTTTTACGGATGTGCGGAATATGGAAGGCCGAACGATTACGCATATCTGGGAATACAAGGGCCAGGTAATGGCAAAAAAACAGTTCAGTATCAAGGGTCCACGCTGGCGGGTTTTTTCACAAAAAGAGCTGGACCCGTCCATGACGGGAAAGTGGACAGTGATTGTCAAAGATGATCGGGGTTGGCCGCTTGCGGTTTCTATTTTCCGCTATGTTGACAGTGAGTCGGGCGAAAAGACCGCGATTCTGCCGGTATCAAAAAAATAATCAAAACGTAATTATTCAGAAATCGTGTTTATGGCTGATTTTCGTCGGTGGGAGCGGGTGCTGTTTTTGCGACATCAACAACGTTGCCATCAGCCGTATCCAGTGGTTGTGGTGTTATGGGCATAGGTCCTTCTTCAACAGCGGGTGGACCCATTGTCGGAGCGGTTTCCTGATGGGGAATCGGGGCGCTGGCCATCAGCACATTCCATTTTTCAAGAAGCTGGTTAAAGGTGGTTTTGGCCTGCTGCCGCAAGCGTGATTCTTCTCCGGCAATCGCCAGTTTTGACGGAAGATCGACCGCCTGTTTCAGATTTTCGACCGGGTTGATCGAGGCTCTGGCTTTGAGTTGTGGCGCGGCGGAGGTTTTGCTGAGTTGTAACGCCTGCTGCATGCCGGGTTTATAGAATAGAAATGCGCCGGCGGCGGCAATTGTCAGAATAAGACTGGCGGCCACGGTGAACAGTCCCTTGCGTTTGTTTCTGTTCGCCTGATGGAGCATTTCATCACGCTCGCGCATCGCCTTTTCAAATTCCTGATTGTTAAAGGGTGCTGCGACCGGATCGTTCTGGCTATCGACCGTAAAAGAGGGGAGTTCGTTATCGTCACGATCGACGGCGGAGTGTAGCTCGGGGATCTGATCTTCCTCGAGTGCGGGGATCGGTTCCTTAAAGATGAAAATATCGTGCGCACCCTCAAGAATGATTCTGTCATTGATGCGCTTGACCGTGACTTCGGCCAGCGATATTCCCTCAATACTGGTTTGTGCTTCATCGTTCTGACGTTGCTGTTCGGCCTTCTCCAGGCGCGCCTTAATCTGTTCGGCCATTCGGCGGGCCTGCATTTGTTTCTGCTGGCTAAGGGTCGTACTTTGCTGTTTTTTGATATGCAGCTCTTTCTGGCGCTTTTCCTTCTCGATACGGGCATTGATGGCCTGTACTTTTTTGATGTTACTGGCCTGTTGGGCGAGTTGCAGACGTGACTGCTCCAGCTCGGCACGTATGCGTTGCGCCTCCAGCTCGGCGGTAATCCGGATGCGTCTGGCGTCTTCTTCTGCCTGGTGGGCGGCTTCGAGGATGACCTGCTGGGCATGTTGCTGGGCATCATTAATGATCGTTTCACGCTGTTGGCTGCCCGCGCTTCTGGCCTGGGACACGGTTTCTTCAATTTGCGCCCGGGCGCGGGCAAGCTCGGCGCGCAGTTGCTCGGCTTCCTGGCGGGCCTGCTGGCGTATAGCATCGGCCTCAACTTCAGCATTAAGAGCGCCCTGCTTGATAATATCTTCAGATTGCCTGCGTGACTCCTCCAGCAGCGTTTCATGTTGCAGGCGTTCTGTTTCCGCAATGCTGTGTCGGGAGGCATCCAGTTGCTGGCGCGCTTCTTCCAGGTCGCGCTGTAGCCGTGCGGCTTCTTCCTCGGCGCGGCGGCGGATGACCTCGGCTTCAGTATCCGCTTTGTGGCTGGTTTCCTCGATAACTTTCTGTGCCTGCTGCTGGGCATCGTCCAGCATGCGCTGACGCTCGCGGGCGCTGCTTTCTCTGGCGGCATCCAGTGTGGTTTTCAGTTCTTCCTGCTGCTCATTGAGCTGCTCGCGTATTTTCTGCGCATCAAGCTCAGCCTGGCGGCGAATCTCCTCGGCTTCGCGGGCTCTCCTGTGCGCCAGTTCCATGGTTGCCTGGCGCTCCGATTCTTTTTCCCGGCGTTCTTTTTCGGCCTGCTCCAGCAGTTTCGAATGTTCGGATTGCATTTGTTCGCGCATTTTCTGCGCTTCGAGTTTGGCCTGCCGCCGGATCTCTTCGGCTTCCTTTTCTTTCAGGCGTACAGTGGCCATGGCGGCCTGGCGTTGGGCTTCTTCTTTTTTACGTGCAGCTTCGGTTTCCGCCAGAATTTTTTTCGTAGTGGCTTCCATTTCCTCGCGCAGTTGCCGGGCTTCTTCCTCGGCTTCACGACGAATTTCGGCCGCTTCTTTTTCGGCCTGCCGGCGCGCTTCGTGTGCCGCCCGGTCCGCTTCAGCGGTGATTCGTTCGGCTCGTTTCATGGCGTCGTCCAGCGCCTGCTGGCGTTTTTTGACGGTTTCCGCCTCTCTCTGGATACGTTGTAGTTCTTCTTCCGCCTTTTGACTGACGGCCCGGGCTTCGAGCTTGAGTTTGGCGGCTTTTTCCTCGGCTTTGCGCGCACGTTTGGCCTCTTCCTCGATACGCATTTTGGCTGAGCGTATGGCTGCATCACGCTGGCTGAGTTCTTCTTTCTGTTGGCGTTCTGCCTCTTCTGCGGCCGTGCGCCGGGCGGCTTCGGCTTGCTCCATCCGCTGGGCGATGTCCCGAGCCTCGGTGCGGGCTTTTTCCGCCTGTTGTTTGAGCTCTTCCGCTTTTTCTTCCGCTGCTTTGAAGTTGCGATCCGCAGCCTGGGTCCGGCGGGTCTCGACCCTGGGTGCAACAGAGACGGAGAGATTGGCTTCAGGAAGTTTAATATTGGCCCCGTCAAGACCCCCGCGCAGTACATGACAGGTCAGACCATGCTGGGTCAGGAGGAAAGCCGCGGCAGCGCTATGTGTGCCATCTGAACAGCAGAGAATATAGTTGCGGGTATTGTTCATGCCTTCCAGCTTCAGGCGCAGCATGGACAGCGGGATATTGACGGAACCCTCGACACGGGCGGCCTGGTATTCCTCATGGTTACGTACGTCGATGAGCAGACTGCCTTTGCTGATTTCGACCAGCACGTCCTTTTCATCCGTATACTGGATGAGCGGTTCGGCCAGGTACTTCAGAAAGTCATGTTTTTTCAGCCGCATGAGTATGCCGTCTTCAAGCATGGTGACGCTGGCGTTGCGCTGGCCATTGGTAATCAAGGCTTCTTCACCAAAACCATCGCCTTCGGAGAGTATCGCCAGCTGCATTTCATTGGCTCTGGGCGCCGGGCGCCGGCTGACTGCGCATTTGCCTTTTTGGACGATGTAATAGTAGTCATCACTCTCGCCCTGATGAAGGATGATCTGGCCTTTTTCCGCAGGCATTTCTTCCAGCGCCATGAGCAGCGCCTGGATGTTTTCCGTGGGCAGGTTGAGAAAGGCGCGGGATTGTAGAAAGCGCATCATCCAGTAGCTGCTGTCATCACTTCCCAGTTCATCCACTTCATAGGTACCGGAGGGGTTGTCGTCCAGCAGAATTTCGAGAAGATCCGAGTCAATGATGAGGAGGGTGGCATCAGTTCGGGTGCGGCAGGTGCAGCAGCGGGGTAATTCCTGCGCCAGTGGATTCATCGCTTCGCGGGATTTGGCGCGGATAATGGTCTTCTGAGAATGGCTGGTACTGGTCAGTTCAACCTGGCCGGCGAGCAGGAACAGGGTGCGTTTGTCCCGTTCTCCCTGTTTGAACAGCATTCGACCAGCCGACACATCCTCGATGCTGGACTTGTTGACCAGCTCGTCGAGTTTGTCAAAACTCAGGTCACGCAACGGTTCCAGCGTTTTCAGCAGTTTTTTGTCAAGAATGATTTTGCTTGTGGCCATGATGGGGATGCGTTTTATTCTCGTGTTGGTGGTTCAGTGGGTAAATCGGAGTCCGAGACTCTTTAAACGGATATTTGCGCCAGAACTTTAAACCTCCAAGGCGCGCCTGGTGTTCTACGGGTATATTAATACTAGCTGAGGCGGTATGCACGGGCTGTGAATTGACTCACACCGCAGGGATCTGTGGGTAGCTATATGCCTGAAAACATTTGAATTTGTGACGAGTTACAAAGAATTGCGATAAAAAAACGGTATTTTTAATACGCCTCTGGTTAGGGCCTGACCTGATCATCAGGAAGGCAGAAAATCAATCGGGTAAGTTACCGTTACCGTATCGACATCGCGGGCGGTGAAACGGAACAGTTTGATCCGGCTGAGCAGGCGTTTTTCCAGTTTCGGCGCGCCCAGTTCACTGCTGAGGATGCGTATGCGGGTAATTCGGCCACTGGGGGCGATGGTCAGCTCTAGTAACACCTTGCCTTGCAGGGTGGGATCCCGGCGCAGAGCACGGTTGTAGAGGCTGTAGATGGCACCCTTGTTTTTTTGAAATACCAGTTCGATTTCTTCCTGACTGCGGGCAGCCTTGTGTCCGGCCCGCAGTTTCGGAACATTTTCACTATTTTCCAGCGCGCTCTCCACCTTGCGGCTGCGTCGTGTGGCCAGTGCCTGGCCCTCGATGCGGTGGTTAAGGTTGCGGGTATTGATGCCGCTGCTGCCTTTACCGGCAGCGGCTGAGAGGATGGCGGCGGGAGTTCTCTGCTGGCGGATCTTGCCCTTGTGTTGCTGAGGTTTGTCATGTTGCAGGGCGCCGACATTGAAACTGTCGCGCAAGTCGGCTAATTCATCCTGCATTGCCAGCAGGCCGCTACTCTGCGCCTGGTGGCGGGCCCGGTTTGTTTTATCGGCGATTTTTTCCTTTTTCGAGTTCTTTTTTGGTTTCTTTTTTTGCACCGTTCCCTTTTTGGCCGGTGTTCCCTGAACCACTTTTTCCGGATTTGTTTTCCCAGTAATGATGGGCCGGGGTTTCTGTTTCTTTTCCAGAATCAGCCTGGCCAGCCGGGGTGAGACCTGTTGCAATTCCTGTTGCCTGACTTGTGGGTGCGGCAGATAGGGAATGATGGCGCCGGTAATGACGAATAGCAGCAGGCAGAGAAGCAGAATAAGGTGAAAGCGCCGATCACATTCTGTCTCAGTCCAAGGCCACAGTGGCGTGTGAGAGGAGACGCTCATCAGCATACTCAAATACCCTCAGCAGGTTTTTTTAGTACCGCCAGTGAAATATGGGTGAACTTGCTGGCGGCGCAGGTGAGCATGACTTTTTTCAGGAGTTTGTAGGGTATGTGCCGATCACCCATGATGGTGACGGCAGCACGATTAATTTTGACATGGCGGGAACGGATGCCCTTGCGGTAGTCACTGAGTGCCTGGCGCAGGGCGGGGATGGTGGTTTTTGGGTTCGTCATTACCCGATTGACCGGGACGATGATGTTGTCATTGATACGGATGTTGGTGCCATTGACTGTGATCACCAGAGTTTGCAGGGGCAATTTTTCAGCGCTGGATTCGGGCAGGTTAACGGCTTTGGGGGTCGGCAGGACTTCCGAGTCAGTGGATGACAGCAGCAGGAAAAAGACCAGAATGGTGAAAATGTCCATCAGCGAGACCATATTCAGCGAGGCTGTGCTATTTTGTCTGCGTGGGCGGCGACGCATGATACGCTTGGTGCGGCGGGAGTTTTTCATGTGCTTACTCGTTATTTTCTCTTCGCGGCATCGCCGATAGAAATATCAGGAAACAGTTCAGCGCTGATGATTTTGCCATCCACCAGTGCGGGGTAAACGCGCACTGTATCCATCACTCTCACCAAAATCTCATAGGGCGTGTCGGGCTGAGAGAGAATAGTCGCATCGGTTTTGTCCGGCAGGCGCGCCTTGATCTGTTTCAGGGTTTTGCGCAGGCTGAGGTATTGCTGGCCGGACTGATCCTGGGGTCTGACTGGAATGCGTTTGATCAGCCCCCCCTTGCTATCGCCGATCAGCAGCGCATCCTTATCGATAGTGATCCGGATCTGGAAGTCCGGTTGATGATGACCCGCTTTGCTGGCACCATCGGGCAGATTCAGTTCCAGAATAGTCAGATGTGAAAACACAGCGGTCATCAACAGAAAGGGAACCAGCACCACCATCAGATTCATAAAGGCAGTAATGTTCAGTTCGACGCTGACCCGTTTGCGCCAGTGGCGGTGACGAATGCGGCTCATGCGTCAGTGATATTATTGCGGTGCATCATCAGGTTCGCAAACTTGAGGATCGCCATTTCCAGGCTGTCCACCATCTGGGTCGTTTTGGCCTGCAGAACAGTGAAGAACAGCAGCAGAGGAATCGCCACCATCAGGCCGAAGGCGGTGGTGTTCATGGCCACGGAGATACTGGTGGAGAGGATTTCAGCTTTAAGAGAAGGATCAACGGCGGCGACTGCCGTGAAAGCTTTGATCAGGCCGATGATGGTGCCGAGCAGGCCCAGCAGGGTGGCAATGTTGGCGAGCATGGCTAGATAATGGGTTCGACGTTCGAGATGGGGAATGGCTTCGAGCATGCTTTCCTCCATCGCGGCTTCGATATCATCACGATTATTGGCTGAGTTAAAGCGCGCCAGCCCCTGCGACAGCATGCGGTTGACGGTATAATTGGCTTTGCCCGCGAGAGTGCGGGCCTGTTTGAAATCACCGTTTTGCAGCAGTGGCAGTAATTGGTTGAGCTGCTTACGGTTGGCGCGTTTGGCGCCGGTCAGATAGATATAGCGTTCGATACTGATGGCCAGACCAACGGCCAGCACCACCATGATCGGATACATGAAGACGCCACCGTCCTGGAAAAAACCGACTACACTTGCATACATTCCTGTCTCCTGTTCAAATTTGGATAGTTTTAAATTCTGGAACTTCACCTGACGATGATAGTGGATCTTAATGCAGGTATCCCCGACCAGTAGGGTGGGTACGATTTTTGTGCCCACCGAATACTCGGGACTTCAGTACGAACGTGGAAATTCACCCGTGATTCGGTATTCGGGACGCCTGTTTAGTGTCCCAAAAACACCCGATGATAATATATTTTCCGGCGAAATTCTTCGCGATCCAGCGGTGCCAGCACGTCATGGATCAACCGGGCGATCGACGGTTGCCTCATAGCAGGCAGGCCGGATTTCTTCCATGGCACGATGTAGAGGATTCTGGGCAGTTCCTGATTGCCGATGATCGCGGTGCCCTGCATAGTAATGTGCGTTTTTGCGGGTACAGGCAGAGCCGTGGCCATCAGCATCAGCCCAAGCGCCATACGGATAAGAAAGCTAAACATGGTGCCTGCTTCCTGTTGTGTCTGACGAGTTCAATTGTTTCGGCAGTCGGCGTTTCAGCTCGACGATCCATTTCTTTACCTGGTTATCGGCATTTGCCTTGAGATGTTGGTATTGCTCATACTGCACCAGCGCTCGAGCCGGTTGGTTCATATAAATATCATAAAGAATGCCCAGATTCAGCCAGGCGATGGCATAAGCGGGATCCGCCTTAATCGCCTTTTTATAGGCCTGTTCAGCTTGTTTGAAGCGTCCCAGATGACGATCGACCACACCGAGGTCATTGTACGCCGGGGCAAGATCTGGATTAAGACTGAGTGCCTGTTGCAAGGCATGTTGCGCTTTTACCCACTCATCGGCTTTCATATGAATGAGGCCGAGGTTGGCCCAGGCACCGGCCATCTGCGGGTAACGTTCGATTAGATCATGAAATTTTTCCGCCGCGGGTTGTAATTTTTGTGTCTGCATCAGGATCAGTGCCTGTTGGTATTCATGCTTGATTTTATTATCAACCCGTTTAGTTTGAGTGGGTGTTTGTGGCGGCGTTTTTTTTTCCGGTGCGCGGGCGCAGGCGGCCAATAGCAAGGTCGCCAGCAGCAGGATGAAGCCGCCTTTATTCCACTTAGTAAATGCTGGAGACATAACGATCAATTTTCTCAGATTTGGCATAACGAACAGGCAGCAGTTTCTGTAATTGTCTTAGACTTTTTTTTACCCATTTATCATAGATCCCCTGTTGCATATATTTAAGGTTCGCCTGATGAATGTTGATAGCTTTTTCCTCGAAAGGAAAAGCTTGTTCTTCCAGCAGGATGTCATATTGTTCCCGTGCTTCACCGGACAGTTTTTTGGGGCGTTGTGACGTCATTAAGGCGCGGGAAAAATCATTATAAATTTCGGCAATTTCATACGTGGCCTGGGTGCTGACTTCCGCCACCTGATAGGCCAGGGTCCGCTGATAGGCTTTGAGGGATTTTTTCATGAGTCTCTTTTTCTTTTCAAGGCTTTTCTTCAGCGGTATGCTCAGACGGACTTTTTGATAGGCATATCTGAACGGTGCGGCAAGTTGCAGGCAGGCTTTAGCGGCCAGATAGCGGCTGCGATCATTGCGTTGCGAACCGGCTTTTCGATCCGCCTGGATGATCGCCTTCATCCAGTGTCTGGCGGCTTTGTGATTTTTTTGAGCCTGATAATATTTGAGCAGATTCTGGCGCGCTTCAAGCGCCTGCATAAAGGGTCGCGGATAAAGTTGGATGTATTTTTTATATAGCCGCGCCGCATCTTTTAGTCGCCCGGCTTTGGTGTAGAGCCTGGCCGACTGCCAGAGCAACTCGCGTTTGTCCTTTATCGTGCTATGCGCCTGGCGGCTGAGAGCCAGTTTTTCAAGCTCCCTGGCGGCCTTGAGCGACTGACCGGTCTGCGTATAAATGTAGGCTAATTTGGTGGTGATGCCGGTCTGGCGGGTGCTCTGTTTTGGATAGCGGCGGCGCAGATCTTCCAGTAGCGGCTGGGCTTCGGCGAGATGCCGGGACTGGATTAGCAGGGAGGCGGCGTCGTAGTCAGCGGTCAAGCGGATTTTAGAATCCGGCGCCAACTTACGGATACGCAGGAAGTGAGTGATTGCTAACTTCGGGTGTCCCTGCTTCTGTGCCGCTTCACCCTGCTTGTAGATACTGGCGGCAAGATGATCCTGAATGTCCTTTTTGTGTCTGCTTTTAGCGGGAATATGCCTGAGCGCCTGGCGGTAAGCAGCCTCAGCTTGCCTGAAGTCAGCCAGTTCGAAGCTGGCCTGGGCCAGCACCAGCCAGGCTGTACGTTGCAGGCCGGGTTGGCTGTCCGGGGTCAATTTTTGGATCAGTGTGCGGGCGATATTTCTGGCGCGAGAGTAGTCACCCCTGGCATAGAGTTTTTCAGCAGCATCCGCCAGCACGCTGAGAGCACGTTTGTCTTTGGGAAAAGATGCACTGAAGCGCAGGGCGCTGGCGATAGCCTTTTGTCGCCATGCGTCAGCTTGCGTTTTGTGCTGCTGTTTTTCTATCTCAGGATAGATGAGTAAGGCCGCATAGGCTGCTTCCGCACCTTTCCTGTTGTGCGGATACTGGTAAGCAGTGCGTTCGAACTCGCTAATGGCGCGGGGATAATTTTTGTCTTCATCCAGAACTTCGGCGAGTAGAAAATTGATGTTTGCAGCGTTTGCGGCATGGGGGAAAGATTTGAGATAATAGTCATACCAGTAGATAGCTCGCTGGTAATCTTTTTTCCTGTGCCGTTTGCGCGAAGCCGCGTGATAATAGCCGGCCAGATCACGAACATTCCGGTTGACCTGCAATAAAACCTGTTTGCGCACATGATTATCATTATTCACCATCCAGAAACGGCTGTAGCGATCATAGCGTTTGATGAAGTCTGCCTTGGCGGGCAGGACGTGATGCGGCAGCCGGGCGCGCTGGTAAGCCTTGATCGCCTGCTCATGAAATTGCGGAGCAAGGATATTATAGGGATGGCGTTCGGCAAAGGCGAGGAAGGTCTCGGCGGCATCAGTATAGCGGTTTTCCCGTAGATAAAGTTTCCCCAGACTGTTGTATAACAGGGGTTCGTATTGCTGGGCCTGATGCCGGGACAGATAGGTATCCAGGGTTTTCGTGCCCGCCTGATAGGATACCGCCAGCGAGATGGCGCGCATGATATCTTCCAGCAGCGCCCGGTCTGTCCCGGAAATATAGTTTGGAAAATCCAGGGCATTTAACTGACCGTATTGCTGCTGCAGATCCAGTAGCTTGAAAAAAGCGTTTAACGCCTTCTTATAATAATTTTGTTTGAACAGGCTCCAGGCATATTTATACAACGCCTTTTCCCGGTAGGGAGAACGTGGGTGGACGCCGATTTTATAAAAGGCCTGTTCCGCTTCGGCATAACGCTGCCGGGTAAAAAGAATTTCACCGCGGCGAAAATTGGCTTCATCAAAATAACGACTGTTTGGATAGTGTTTACTTAGCCGTTGCAGGGTGCTAAGAGTTTTGTCTGTCTCACCCTGTAGTTCGTAGGCTCTGGCCTGCTGATAAAGAACGCGGTCATTGTCCGGATCATTAGGATAGGCGGCGAGATAGGTGTTGTAGAGGTGGACGGCGTCAGCGGCCTGTTGTCGGGCTTTTTTAATCTCGGTCTTCTTTCCCGAGCTATTGGCCTCATCGGCCGAGAGGACTTCGAGTTCCGCCAGTCGTTTCAGCGCGCGCGGGTACATGGGGCTGTCGGGCGCCTGTTTGAGAAAGCGGCGATAGTGGGCCATAGCCTGTGCGCGGGTAATTTTCAGATCCTGTTTTGGTCTTAGCGCTGCCGGGGTATTGATAAGCGAGTCGATGGTGGGGGGGCCGGATGAGCAGGCGCTGAGAAGCAGTAGCAGTAACAGAAGGTGACGCAGATTCACTGACGATCCTCTTTCAACCGATCATTGTCAGCAGAGAGTTTATCCAGCAGCAGCGATATATTGTATTGGGCGCGGATCCGATAATGTTTGAGCTGTTGTTGGTGCTCGTGAAGTTTGGCGAGCGCCAGACTTTGCAGATAATGCGCCTGCGCTCGCAGGAGGGCGTCAAGACGCACATTCAGATGTTTTATTTTGCGCTGTCGACGTTTAATCTGAGAGCTATAAGCACGAAAATTCTTCGGCCCTTCTCTCCAGTCCTGGGCCAGTGATATTTTTGTTTTTCGGGTGCTGGGCAGTGCGGCGCCCGACTGTTTGCGCTGTCGCAGTATGGTTTGCAGAGCGGGTAATCGCGCTTGCCAGTCCGCCAGGACACGGCGCAGGTAGAAGAGATCGCGGTAATTTTTGCAGGCCGTCTGGAATTTATAACCGGCCAGCAGTCGACTCAGATAAGGCAGGAAGTGAGCCGGGGTCGTTTTTTTGATTTCCAGGGGCGTGATAATTTCAGGATTGCGGCTATTTGCACGCAGGATTTTTTCAATTTCACCCCGTCTGACCGTCTTGATCGCGGTTTTCAGCCGCGTCTGTTCGCGTGTGTATATTTTGGTGGCCTGCTCGTATTCCGTCAGCGCGCGCCCCGGTGCGCCTAGCGCGTCGGTGGAATAGGGAATAGCTAACAGAGCTTCCTGCACAGCCGGGTCGATTGGATCACGCTTTGCCAGTGCGCGCCAGGCCGAGAGGGCGTGACGATCATCCCCGGCCAGATTATAGGCCCAGCCCAGGCCCAGCAGCGCTTTGTTGGAGAAAGGGCCGACGAGGCGTATCGTTTTGAGGTATTTAATGGCCTCTTTGCTCTTTTGCTGCTGGATGTAGGAGAAGCCCAGGGCAAGGTTGGCGCGATCCTTGAGTGCCGCACGCTCGTCGTTGCGGGCCGTGATGCCGCCACTGTTCTCAAGCAGATCCTGCCCTTTTTCCGTCTCCCCGGATTTAATCAGAGCCACCCCAAGATTGAACTGGGCATAGTGTTTCCAGATTGAGTGACTGTCGAGGTTTTCCAGTACCGTCATGGCCTGCGCCTGTTTGCCCTGATGCAGATGGATATTGGCCAGCAGGTTCAAACGTTCCTCATTACGAGTCGGGGGCAGGGTGCCGGTAATCCGGTTCAGAGCATTGCCGGCCTGATCATATTCTCCCCCCTGGTAATAGGACTTGCCCAGATAGTACCAGGCCTGATCACGGGTTTTGCCGTCGATATCATTTTTCAGAAGTCCGGTGAATATACGCCGCGATTCAGCCCCCAGACCGTAGCTTTGATAGAGACGGCCCAGCAGGATCCGGGCTTTGCCATCTTGCTGACGAATCGATGCATATTTTTTTGCGTACATCAGGTGGGTGATGGCGGAGAAATATTTTTTCTGATAAAAATAATACAGTGCTTCGCCGTAGCGCAGGTCGTGAATGGCGGTTGCTTTGTTGATTTCGGCCAGCACCGGGTGCGCAACCAGGCAGGATAGCAACAGGATCAGTCGCAGGCTGACGGCACTTATGGCGGCGTGTTTTGATCGATGAGAATTCGGAGCAGTGAACATCATGCCAGGTTAATCCCAAACTTTGATTTTAAATTTAGGTTGCTGTTGACGGGTGTTGTCCGTGATTTGAAGCTCGATGAACTGAGGCTCACTGCCTTTTTTGAGTTTAAGACGGCTGTCACGGCGGTAGTCTCGTCCTTTTGGATCCTTGCCGGTAAAAAAGGCCGCCAGTTCATGGTTACCGGAAGGCAGGTTGCCCAGGTAAAGCCGCTGGGCGCCGCCGCGTTTGAGCGCATTGAGTTCGCGTTCAGTGTAAAGATGGTTAGCGACAATTTTGCCGTCGAGTTTGATCTGCACGGCGTCAAGCTTGAAGTTATTGCCGAGGTCAAAGGAAAGGAAAATCGTCAACCGGGTTCTGGGGGGAAATAACAGTTTCTCCTGTAACCGGGACAGATCGCGGTTTAGTTCCAGCACCTGTTTTTTTAGATCCTGAGTCCGGTCTCTCAGCGGCTGTTGTACGGGTTGCCCTGGTTTTTTTTCAGTTGCCGGCAGGGCCGTGCCGGGCAGAAGCACGGCGAGCAGAAGGAAATAGTATTTAATCATTGGCAGGTGATTTTCCTTCAGGTATGGGTATGAACCGCCCGTGCGCGCAGGTTTTTCAGCATCAGAAAAGGCAATCTGCGCTGAATTATATTGATGAGCCAGACGGGCAGCCAGCCCCTGAGATCGGCATGGAAGACCAGTTGGACCCGAGTCTGCTGTGGGTGCAGAGCGGTGAGAGTGTAAAGGCTCTCGATCAGATTGGCCCGTACGATACCCGGCCGTTCCGGCATGAGCGGGCTTTGTTCGGATCGCATCTGGAAAACAAGCCGATCAGGGTGTTGGCGCCGCAGGCGGATCTGATAGACGAAATCCCGATCGGAGATCGGCCAGGGTGCGTCGAAGTGGCTGTATTCCAGACGCTGAGTATCTGACATGTACTGTAAAACTTTTGACTGTTCAAGATAGGGGACCCAGAGGTTGCGTCGGGGAGCGTCATCCAGAATCCGGCGAATACGCGCAAGCGGCGCAGCAATGATGACCTCGGTTTTAACCTTGATGATATCCGAGCCGCTGACCGTAGCGCTATAGACCAGGATACCCTCCTCGTCTTTTATTTTCTGCCAGCCAGATTCCTGGTTTTGCGCCTGGGCGGGAATCGTGAAAAACAGGTAAAAGAGACAGGTAAACAGGAACAGTCTGCTGGAAGGAGCCATCCTGACAGTGTGCTTTGAAAACGCGGAGAACGCAAAGATGCGGTGGTGCCGAGGTTTTTCTCATTACTGGGGTTTCCAGGTTAAAACAACCGCCGGAAATAAAGTCGCCCGCCTTTGCGGCTGCCGCCTGACCAGTCGAAGCCGACACTGGCGCCGGGATCGACGAGGACATCAAAACCGATGCTGTAGCCGATACTTTGATCCTGGCGAAAGTTACTGACATTCGTTGCCGAACCGCGGCTACGTTGTTCGCCGCGAAGTTGATAGTCGTTAAGCGCGAGTCGCAGGTCCAGTTGTTCACCCAGGGGGATGCGGGCCAGCAGTTTTTCTTCCGTCTGTATCCAGATATTGTCGATGTGTAGATCGCTTGCCTGGTGCTGGCTATCATTGTAAAGAATGGACAGGTTCAGAGCCAGGCGCAGATAACGGTTTTCAATGAGCCGTGTCTCAACCTGTAGGCCGCCATAGTAGCCACTGGTGAGTTTTGCCGTATCAAGCGGGTTGTCGGTCTGGCTAAGATCCAGATACCCCAGCATGAATCCACCGGACAGATCGGGACTGAGCATTTCCAACCAGCCAAAGCCGGCGCGGCTGATGTCGGTCCGTCGTTTTGCATCATCGTAACGCCAGTTTGAATGAACCGATTGCAGGTGGAGGTTGAAATCAAGCCGGCCTGGATTGCCGAGAGTCTGTGCCTTCAGAGTCAACGGCAGACAGAACAGACTGGTGAGAAGGAGATATTGTGCCGTTGTCGCCGCGTTTTGAAGGAGGCCATGCCATGTCATGGCAGGCTTTACCGTGTGGGTAGATCCGGATTGTCGGCGAAGCGCCAAGGGTCCGGAATCACTGATCGGCAGACTTGCCATTATGGGTGTTGATAGTATGAGTATGCACGGGATAGTGATTTTGTTTGCGATCCTGAAAATATTTTTCCAGGGTAAAGCGAATGGTGTGAAAAGCCAGGGTGTCCCAGGGAATGTCATGCTCATGGAATAACCTGACATCCAGACTTTCGATCCCGGGATAAAAATTCTGATCGCGCAAATTCGCCAGGTACATGATGTAAATCTGGTTGATATGCGGCAGGCTGATCAAGGTGTAGAGTTTCAGCTTGTCGATATTGGCGTGGGCTTCCTCGACCGATTCCCGTTCGGCGGCCTGCTCCAGAATTTCGGCATTCTCCATAAAACCGGCGGGCAGGGTCCAGAATCCGTGACGGGGCTCGATAGCACGGCGGCAGAGTAATACCTGATCTTCGCCCTCGCTATTTTTCCAGACAGGCAGGCAACCGGCGACGATTTTTGGATTCTGGTAATGAATGATCTGGCAGTGATCGCAGACATAACGGGGGAGGTTATCGCCTTCCGGTATCCGGAGCGTCACGGGTTGGCCGCAGTTACTGCAGTATTTCATAAGAATTTATCAGTCTAGCTGTTGCGTCTGTTGTGAACGGGCTTGTGTGGCTGAGTATAATACTATCTTTGGGACGCAGCACGCCGGGTTTCGAGTATGCTTTCTATTGCCGGGACGATCAGCTCTGTACGTGGGTCTGGCGATAAGGCCGGAGGGCGACCTGTCGGGGGGTGGGGTGCCGGTACAAATGTGTCAAAAACGGGCCATAGGCATTTTTTGTTTTGTCGGGTGGGGACAGGTACAATAGTCACTGAATTTCCGGGTTTTCCCGACATCTTGTGTGTAAATGCAGAATTCACAAAAGTATAACTTCCAGGACGTATTAAATGGATACAGCAAAAGCGATTAATCTCGAAAACAGGAAAAGCAGCTTCAGCAGGGAAGAATTACTGCAGTGTGGACGAGGTGAGCTTTTTGGGGCAGGGAATGCCCAACTACCGTTACCGCCGATGCTGATGTTTGATCGTATCACCCGCATTAATGAGGACGGGGGCGGGCACAGTAAGGGGGAGATTATCGCCGAGCTGGATATTAATCCGGAACTGTGGTTTTTTTCCTGCCATTTTGAGGGCGATCCGGTAATGCCGGGCTGTCTGGGGCTGGATGCGATGTGGCAGTTGATTGGCTTTTATCTGGGCTGGAAGGGGGGAGCGGGTCACGGCCGCGCACTGGGTTCCGGTGAGGTTAAATTTGCCGGCCAGGTTCTGCCGACGGCGAAAAAAGTAGTCTACCGGATTGATCTCAAACGGGTGATCATGCGCCGCCTTATCATGGGTATTGCCGATGCCCATATGGAAGTGGATGGGCGTGAAATTTACACTGCCAGGGATCTCCAGGTTGGTTTATTTACTTCAGACTGAGAATTTTCAAGTTTCATGACACCACGACGCGTAGTAGTCACCGGGTTGGGCATTGTTTCCAATATCGGTAATGACAAGAATGAAGTGCTGGACGCCCTGCGAAAGGGGCGTTCCGGTATCGAGTTTTCCCAGGAATATGCCGATATGGGCTTTCGCTCGCATGTGCATGGCCAGATCCATCTTGATCTTAAGGAGCAGATTGATCGCAAACTGCTACGCTTCATGGGGCGTGGCGCGGCGTTTAATTATATTGCCATGTGTCAGGCCATCGAGGATGCCGAGCTGAAAGATGGCGATGTTTCGAATGTCCGCAGTGGACTGGTGGTCGGTTCGGGTGGGCCTTCTACGGAGTACCTTGTTGAGGCGGCGGATATCATGCGTGAAAAAGGCATTCGTCGTGTTGGGCCTTATATGGTGACCCGCACTATGTCGAGCACCAACTCTGCCTGTCTGGCGACGCCGTTTAAAATTAAGGGTGTGAACTACTCGATCAGTTCTGCCTGTTCCACCAGCGCCCACTGCATCGGCCATGGCGCCGAGCTTATTCAGATGGGCAAGCAGGATATTGTGTTTGCCGGAGGTGGTGAGGATGTGCATTGGACCATGAGCGTATTATTTGACGCCATGGGCGCCTTGTCATCCAAATATAACGAGACGCCACAAACAGCTTCCCGCGCCTATGATGTGAGTCGTGACGGCTTTGTGATTGCTGGTGGCGGGGGCGTCCTGGTTCTGGAAGAGCTGGAACACGCCCAAGCGCGCGGGGCAAAAATTTATGCCGAGCTGGCCGGTTACGGCGCGACCTCGGATGGTTATGATATGGTGCAACCCTCCGGCGAAGGCGCGGAGCGTTGTATGCGCCAGGCGCTGGAAACGGTGGATCTGCCCGTCGACTATATTAATGCGCACGGCACCAGCACCCCGGCCGGTGATCCGCCGGAGTTGAAAGCTATCAAGAATGTATTTGTGGACAAAATTCCTCCCCTCGCCTCAACCAAATCACTGACGGGGCATGCGCTGGGCGCAGCCGGGGTCAATGAAGCGATTTATTCCCTGCTGATGATGGAAAGTAATTTCATTGCCGCCTCGGCGAATATCACTGAACTGATGCCGGAAGCCGAAGGCATGCCGATAGTACGTGAACGGCGGGATGAGCAGACGCTCAACTGTGTCATGTCTAACAGCTTTGGTTTCGGCGGCACCAATGCCACCCTGGTATTCACTCGGTTTGACGGTTAACCCTGCCGCCGCAAAAACCGCGGTCATGCGCAGGTTGATGGGTTTCCCCTCTGGACTTCGCGCTTCGCTCTACCCATCCTACGGATAGCCAAAAGTGGGTAGGATGGGTAGAGCGAAGCGAAACCCATCAACTGAAAATCCGCACAGGGCAGATTTTTTAACGTCGCTTTGGGCGACAAAAAGATGTGCCTGTGGTGGTTTGCTCTGCTCAGTGCCAACCGGTATACAACACCCTTCGGCAAGGGTGCTGAATAGTTACCAATATTCAACCGCTGTGTTTTGCCCCGGCCTCTTATTTTCACTCATCCGTGCGCGCCATTTTTTCTTCATAGTGGCCTAGCGCCAACTTTAATTGTTGTAGCGGTTCGAACAGCCCACTATCAGAATCGCCGGACAGAAAGGTAAGCAGAGGATAGATCTGCCGGGTAAGTAAAAGCCGGTGGGGCTCAAGAAATTGGGTATCCCCTTTTTCGATTAATCGTAGGGCCGTGCTGATATCCATTTTCGTGCGGCTATAATCTTTACGCCGCGACTTAATAGCCAGCTGATTGCCGCCGGCTTCAACCGCTTTTTGCAGATATTTCTCAGTTTCAGCCACCAGGCCTTCAATGGTCGATTGTTCATTTATCAGCGGCTCGAACATGCCGATACTGACAGTGATGTTGAGAGTATACCGGCCAGCTTCAAAGTTGATCGCGCTGATTTTTTTCAACAGGCGTTCGCCCAGTTGCGTGGCGCTTTCAATATCCGTATCACGTAGCAGCATGGCGAACTTGGCCAGTCCGATGCGGGCCACCATGTCTTCCTTGCGCACCAGTTGTGACAGGATAGCGCCGACCTGACGCAATGCTTTATCAGCAAAAGCTTTACCGTGAGCGATAAAAAGGGTATTAAAATCATCGATGTCCATGCGCAGCATGATGAACTGTCCGGCATGACGGCGACTGTAGGACAGCGCTTCTTCGCCACCTTTCCAGAAATAGCGTTCTCCACCGAGTCCGGTGAGTTCATCGATGGTGGCCTGGCGTTCCAGTTTATTTGAGGTTTCATCAAGCTTCTTGCGGGTCTGCTTGAACTGGACATGCGCCCTGGCGCGAGCGGTGAGTTGCACGGAGTCAAAGGGCTTGGTGATGAAATCGCTGGCGCCCATGTCCAGGGCGCGCTCCTTGGTTTTGTCATCGTCTTCCTTGCCCGTGATGATGACAACCGGCATGTCCTGAAAACGTATGTCCTCCGAGTTGCGCATGCGTTTCAGCAGGCCGAAGCCATCCAGATAGGGCATGGACAGATCAGTAAATACAACCTGAATATCCGTATCATTGGTCAAAATAGTCCAGGCGTCTTCGCCATCACACGCTTCCACCAGATCGTACTCTTTGCCCAGTACTCTGGTCATGGCTTTGCGCATAACCCGGGAGTCATCGACGGCAAGTATTTTGGGTTTGACCGTTTTTTCACTCATTGTGATATTTACGAAATTTTAATACAACATTGGTCGTCTTGCGCTATGCTCGAACGATACAAATGGGAGCGGGAGCAAGTTTCAGGAGCGTGCGTCAACGACGCAGGAATCAGGCCGTTATTCCTGAATTGTTCCTACTATATTTGTGACTATCGGCACTGAATCTACTAACATGAGTGCCACGAGCGAATTGTGACAAGATTTCGAGGAGCAAAATGTGCGTTATTTCATTCTATCTGTTTTTTTATACACACTTGTTCTGCCTGTATCGGCCCACAGCGGGCAGGATAAGTATATGCGGCTGTTTTCCATCAAGGGAAATTACGCCGATGTACGTGAAGATCTGGAAATGGCGATTACCGATCGAGGCATGATCATCAGCAGTGTCGCTCATATCGGCAATATGCTGGCGCGTACGCGCAAGGATGTTGGCTCCAATAAACACATTTTTATCAAAGCGGAATCACTGGAGTTCTGCAGTGCAGTGATTTCTAGAAGCATGATGGAAGCCGATCCCCATAATATTGTGTTCTGCCCCTACATTATTTCGATCTACACCCTGCCCGGTGAGAAAAATCGGGTCCATCTAGCCTATCGCCGCCCCTTGCCAGTGGGCAGCCCGGCATCGAAAAAGGCCTTCCGTGCGGTGGAAAAGCTGCTGCAGGGTATCGTGAACGATACGATGAACTGAGTGCGGGAAGGGGCCGAAAAACCGCTTATTTTCGTCATTTGCCTGATCCCGCTGTAGACTGTTCCGGACTGCCGGGGGAGGTCTTTTCCAGGACCTTCTTGGGAGCTGAGGTATCCCCACAAAATAATGTTTAAAATTAAGTCGATAAAAGAAATATCCGCCAATGAACGCGAATATTTTATGCTGATGTGCCTGAGGTACAGAATACGCCAATCAATGCTGTCGCCTTTATTGGCGGACAGATAAGTGTCTGGCTTTTAAAAAATATCCGTGGGGATACCCCCAGCCTTGGGAGTATAAATAGCTTCACAAAGTAATTTTCCGGAAATTGCGCCCAAAATTATTTCTGAAGCAACTAAAGCCCATTACCCCGGATGTCGCTATATAAGCTGGTCTTCAGCTTAATGGCGGTACGTTTTTTTTATGACTCCTCAAGATTTGGTGACAGGTGTAATCAGGCTGGTATCCCTGCCTGAGGTGTGTATACGGGTAAATGAAATGATGGAAGATCCCGCTACTACCGCTAAAACGCTGGGGGAGGTGATTAGCCGTGATGCCGGCCTTACCGCGCGTTTGTTGAAGATCGTCAACAGTTCTTTTTATGGTTTTCCTTCCAAAATCGAAACCGTAACCCGCGCCGTGACCGTCATCGGGTTGCGCGAATTGCGCGGGCTGGTGCTGGCCGCTTCGGCGGTGGAAACCTTTTCCAGAATCCCTACCGAGGTCCTCAATCGGGTGCATTTCTGGCGCCATAGTGTTTACTGTGGCGTCGTCGCGCAACTGGTTGCCGAAGAATGCAAGGTGCTGCACAGCGAACGCCTGTTTGTCGCTGGGTTGCTCCACGATATTGGCAAATTGATCATTGCCCACCGATTGGCGGAGAAAATGAAAATTATCAAGCAACGCGTTGCGGCTGAACAACGCGTTGATTATGAAATCGAGCGGGAGGAGCTGGGCTTCGATCACGCCGATGTGGGGGGCGCCCTGTTACGGGAATGGAAAATGCCGCCCACGCTGTGTGATGCCGTGTACTTTCACCACCATCCTGCAGATGCGACAGACAGTCTGATGGATGCGGGCATTATACATCTGGCCAACCACATCACCGGTATGGCGGAAGAAGGCCTGGATGTGGATATAGAAACGATCATCCAGCCTATTGATGAGCGGATCTGGAATGTGCTGGCGGTGGATGCCAGCGTGATCGAAACCGTCTCCAGGAAAGCCGGGCCGCTTTTCAGCGACGCCCTGGAAGTGATCCTGCCACGCGCCTACCCGGTCTGAGCGAGTCGTACTCGCTTTGAAATAATCTTCCGGCTGCGGTATCTTGCGGCAGGTTCGCCATTTTCTGGAATATGATGCCCTCTCCCATTGATGAATTGCTCCATATTATGCAGCGTTTGCGTGATCCTGGGTCCGGTTGTCCCTGGGATCAGCAGCAAACCTTTCAAAGCCTTATTCCTCATACGCTTGAAGAAGCCTACGAAGTCGCGGAGGCGATCGAGAAGGGTGCCAGCGATGAGTTGGCTGATGAACTGGGTGATCTGTTGTTTCAGGTGGTGTTCTATGCCCGCATCGCCGAGGAAGAGGGCATTTTTGATTTTGCCCGGATCTGCCGCAATATCAGCGACAAGCTGGTTCGTCGCCATCCCCATGTGTTTGCCGGTGAAAAGGTGGCATCGGTAGCTGAACAGAGCGAGGCCTGGGAACGGCTCAAGGCGCATGAGCGGGCGGAAAAATCGGTCACAGAAAAAAACCGGATACTGGATGGGATCAGCCAGGCATTGCCGGCCTTGACCCGGGCACTGAAATTGCAGAAGCGCGCCGCGCGGGTGGGATTTGACTGGCCGGATATTCAGGGCGTGCTGGCGAAGATTCAGGAGGAAATCATCGAAGTGGAGGCCGAGCTGGAAGAGCCGGTGGCGGCGGATCGTATGCAGCATGAAATCGGCGATCTGCTGTTTGCCGTGGTGAATCTGGCTCGTCATACGGGCATGGATCCGGAAACCGCGCTACGGGTGGCCAACCGGCGTTTCGAGTCACGTTTTGCCCATGTGGAGGATGCGTTGAATACGCAGGGCGGATTTGCGCAGGCCAGCCTCGATGAGATGGAAGCCGCCTGGCAGCATGCCAAAAATGAAGAACATAAGAAAAAAGACAGAACCTGAACGCACCGGCACACCGCAAGGTTCATAGAATGAACACCAACAAACGCTGATTTTTTATGTTCATGCTCCCGGCAACATAGAACAGAAGATGAATGCTTTATTTGCGTGTATTAGCGTTCATTTGCGGATGAATACGCGTGTGACTCTCAGAAAATATTTGTAAAGGAATGGTTTTAGTGCGGTCGGGTTGATGAAGTGTTATTTCACATCAAAACCGTAAATCAGCATCTTTGACATCAAGTTCGGCGCATCCAGGTAGGGTACGGTATGGTTCGCACGAATGATCTTACGGCCCTCCTTTGACGAAGCAAACTTGATAAAATCTTTCGTCTGTCGGGAAGGATGGGGGCTGGTGACCAGATAGAGTGGTCGATAGAGGCCATAACTGCCATTCTTGATATTTTCATAGGTGGGCGATCTGCCACCGAATTTAAGCACCTTGACCTTGCGTTTGCGTGCGCTGCTGATCCCGGTAATGCCAAGGGCATCGGGATCTTTTTCACAGGCTTTTTCCAGTGGCCCGGATGATCTGACGATGTACGAGCTTTTGAATTTTGTATTGCTGTTCTTGAAAATATACTGACGAATGGCATAACCCACGCCGGATATTTTTCCACGGCGGGTATAGAGATGTATTTTTGCATCCCGCCCGCCAAGCTGTTTCCAGTTAGTGATCTTGCCCGTGTAGACCGCCCGGATCTGCTGCATAGTCAAATTGTTCACAGGGTTGGAAGGATGAGCGATGATAGCCAACGCATCCCAGGCTACCGGATACAGGATGGCATAGAGTTCGGATTTATTCGAGGAGGGCAGGCTCATGCGGCAGGTGCCGCCGATGTCCACCTTGCCGGCAACGGCATCGCGGATTCCACGGGTGGCTCCGCCACCTTCGAGAATGATCTGCACGCCGGTTTTTTTTGTGTAGGCGGTAGCCAGTTCTTTCATGAACGCTTTCTTGGTAATGCCGCAGCCGGCCCAAAGCAACGTGTTGTCTCCTTTTTGTGCAAAGGAGGGGATCATTAAGCTGAAGAAAAGAATAAAGATAAGGCTGAAACTGCGAATATTCATGTGCTGACCTGCGACTTAAAGTGGTTTACCGGAAACCCGGGTAAAAAAATGGTATAGAAGGTGATTAATCTCTTTGGGCGTCATTCTCCGCTGCTTGCAGCGAAAAACAGTAGGATGGGTAGAACGAAGCGCGAAGTCCAGTAGAGAAACCCATTAGCACCCTACAACTTAGGGTGGTTTATCCAGAGTAAGACTGCCAGTATGTTGTTTTTATTCCATAGATATAGTATAGCTAATGCTGTCAGTGCGTTATACCAAAAAAACACGTACCCGATGGTGGTCACTTCAGCCAGAATAAGGATGTTCCGTGATCGGGTAGAATAAGGGGTAAGGATGAATAAAATAATACTCTGGATGATGCTACCTGTTCTGCTGGGGCTTTTAAACGCCTGCTCGATAGCTAAACTCACGGTACGCGCCTCCATGCCCATGATCGAGGGCGGTATCGTTGCCATGAACCGGGAAACCGATCTGAAGCTGGCGCGAACCGCGATTCCAGCCAACATGAGCATGCTGGAAGCCTTGCTGGTAAACGATCCCGAAAATTCTCTGCTGCACGAATACGCTGCCCAGGCTTATTACGGTTATGCCTATGCGTTCGTCGAGGATCATGATCGCAGGCGGGCATCAAAGCTTTACCACCGTGGCTTCATACACGGCAAAGCGGCGCTGGCGGAACATGATCTGAGTGGGGCGCAACTCGAAGGCCGCCTGGATGTGTTGCAGGCGGCCGTAAACAAGCTGGACAAGGATGCGGTGCCGGCCTTGTTCTGGACTGCCTCCAACTGGGCCAAGTGGATCGACATGAACCGCGACAGCGTTCGTGCGCTGGCGCAAATGCCCAGGGTCGTGTTACTGATGCGGCGGGTGCTGGAGCTGGATGAAAACTATTTTCTGAGTGGCGCGCACCTGTTTTTTGGCGTTTATTACGGTAGCCGGTCACCCATGATGGGCGGGAACTTCGCCCTGTCAGAAAAACACTTCAATCGTGCGCGTAAAAATACGCATAATAAAATATTGCTTCCCGATTTGTTAGAGGCGCAATACCTGGACCGCCAGCGATTTGATCGCGCTGCCTTTCATCGGCACCTGCAACAGGTCATTAAGGCCGCGCCTGATTTATATCCAGCGCAGGCCTTCATCAATACGATTGCAAAACAAAAAGCCGTGGAATTACTGAAGAGGGAAAAGGAATGGTTTTAATTCGCAGCAGCTTGCTGATTGTACTTTTGTCCCTGTCATTCAACTGCCTCGCCAAAGATAGTTGGGTTCTCAAGTTCGCCACTTTGATCCCGCCGGATACCGCCTGGATGAAAGAAGTGGATCGCTGGGCGGCCGAGGTGAAAAAAGAAAGTCAGGGGCGCCTGAGGTTCAAAATCTATCCCGGCGGCATCATGGGGGATGAGCCGGATGTCCTGCGCAAGATCCGCAGCCGTGAGTTGCAGGGCGCCTTCTTTACCGGCTATGGTATCGGCCGCATCTATTCCCCGGCGCGGGTTCTGGAGATGCCTTTCCTGTTTAAAAATACCGATGAGTCCGATTATGTCCGCGACCGCTTGATGCCGGAAATTGAACAGGGTTTCAGGGATCACGGGTTTGAACTATTGGGCTGGCCGGAGGTGGGTTTTATTCACTTTTTCTCCAAATACCCCATTCACTCGCTGGCGGAACTCAAAACCCGGCACATCTGGTTGTGGCAGGGCGATCCCATGGGGGAAGCTTTTGCGAAAGCCGCCGGGGTGGCGCCGATTCCCCTTTCGATTATGGACGTTTATATGCAGCTGTCTGCGAGGCATGGCAGTATCGACACGGTTTACAATTCTCCCTTCGGTGTCCTGGCCCTGCAGTGGTACACCAAACTGAAATACGCTAGCAACATTTCGATGACCGACGCCATTGGTAGTTTCGTGGTGAGTAATCGGTTTTTTGATCACCTGCCGCCTGATCTGCAAACGCTGTTAAAACGTACAGGGAAAATTACCGGCCAGCATATTACGGCCATTATGCGTCGGGATAATCAGAAGAGTATCGCCCAACTGAAAAAGAGTGGGATTAAATTTATGTGGGACTGGAATAAAAAGGAGTCCGGGGAGCTGTTATCACTACGTAATCATGCCGCCAAAATCATGGCCGACTCCGGTTATATTCCGCGTGACTATTTTGAACGCACGCGCAAAATGCTGGAAGTCTTTCGTGCCGAAAAGGCGGCTGGCGACAAACCCTGATGTTGACCCGGCTCAGACGGGCACTCGTGCTGCTTGAAACCGTGGTTGCGTCAAGCAGCCTGCTGTTATTGCTGCTACTGGTGCTGACCCAGATTATCGCCCGCGATGTTTTTGAAACGGGCTTTCCGCTATTGGAAGTGATTTCCCGTCACCTTGTGCTGTTTGTGATTTTTTTCGGGGCAGGGCTGGTGACCGAACGGGGACAGCATATCCGGATTGATGTACTGGCCAGCCTGCTGTCTCCTCAACAACGAAAAACACTGGTGCGCCCCCTGATGGGGCTGGGTGCGTTATTGTGCGCGGCTCTGGCCTGGTATGCCAGTTCGTTCTGGCTGAGTGAATGGCAGTATGCGCAAAGCAATGAACGCTGGGCCGCAGCACTGGCAGCGGTCATACCCGTAGGCTTTGCGGTACTGGCGCTGCATTTTCTGCTTGTGGGTCTACTGGGTTTTGAGCCGACATCAGAACCAGACTCTGACGCGGCAAAGACGCAGGACAAAGTGGAAAGCGCATGACTTTTCTTGTCGTCGGGATTCTGTTGTTACTGGCGCTGTTTGGCCTGCCTCTGTTCGTGGTGCTGGGCAGTGGCGGTATCCTCGCTAGCATTAGCGTTAATCTGGAACCCGAAATCCTGATCATCGAGCTCTATCGTCTGGCCACCCAGCCTAATTTGATCGCTATTCCACTGTTTACCCTGGCCGGGATGATCATGGCGGCTGGCGGTAGCCCGCAACGGCTGGTCCGGTTGTTCGACGCCATGTTTGGCTGGATGGCCGGGGGTCTCGCGGTGGTGACTATTATCTCCTGCGCTTTTTTTACCGCCTTCTCGGGCGCATCAGGCGTGACCATCATTGCGTTGGGGGGCCTGCTGTACCCCATGCTCAAGCAGGCTCGTTATCAGGAACGTTTTAGCCTCGGCCTGCTGACCTCGGCGGGATCGCTGGGATTGCTGTTTCCGCCCAGTATCGCCATTTTGCTGTACGGAATTGTCTCCGGCGTCAGTATTCATGATTTGTTTCTGGCGGGTATCGTGCCCGGCCTGCTGCTGTTACTGATGCTGTCTGTTTATAGCCTGAGGGTGGCGAAAAAGAGTCAGGTGCCGACACACAGGTTTTCTTTCTCCGAAATGATCCGTGTAGTGCGCGGGAGTCTCTGGGACATCATGCTGCCGGTGGTGATTATTATTGGCATCTTCGGTGGCTATGTCACGGTTACGGAAGCGGCCGCGCTGACTGCCGCCTATGCCCTGGTCATGGAAACCGTGGTCTACAAAACTTTGAATCTGTGGCGTGATATCCCCCGGGTGCTAAGTGATTCCGCCGCACTGGTGGGCAGCATCCTGATTATTCTGGGTGTCGCCATGGGGTTGACCAACCTGCTGATCGACTCCCAGTTACCCATGCGCCTGCTGGCGCTGATGGAACAGCACATCAGTAGCCCGTTGCAGTTTCTGTTGCTGCTCAACCTGTTTTTGCTGGTAGTCGGTGCGATGATGGATATTTTCTCCGCCATCGTCGTCGTGGTGCCCTTGATCCTGCCGCTGGCGGCCCGCTACCAGGTCGATCCTGTGCATCTGGGGATCATTTTTCTCGCCAACCTTGAAATCGGCTACCTCACTCCCCCGGTGGGCATCAACCTGTTTATTGCCTCCCAACGCTTTGGTAAATCCATTATCACCCTCTTCAACTCCGCTCTGCCGTTTCTACTGCTAATGCTCATCTGGTTGTTATTGTTGACCTACATCCCCGCATTGACCCTGTGGTGGCAGTAACGGTTTCATCTCTTTGGGTTTAATTCCCCGCTGCCTGCAGCGAAAACCAGTAGGATGGGTAGAGCGAAGCGCAAAGTTCAGAGGGGAAACCCATCAGCATGCTACATGCTTAATACCCCGCCCGCTTGCGATGGGGTTATTTAGCTAAGATATTTTCTCTTAATGTGGTCCAGTAAATAGTTAATAAATATTCGTGTTTTCAGAGGGATATATTCCCTTGAAGGATACAAAAGATGTATCCCGCTATTGAAATCTGTAGCAGTAACGGAATATTGGTTAAACAGCCTGATTAATGAACCAGATTGAATGTCATTATATACCAGCCAGTCGGGAAGTAATGCCAGGCCCATCCCCAAAATAGTACACTGCCTGATTGATTCTGAATTGGTGATTAAACATTGTCCGTGAATTTGTATGTCATGAATTTTGTTTTTCGTGTCTTTGAATAGCCAGTTATTATTATGTCCCACGCGAGGGAAAATTAAACAATTATGATTGCGAACTTCCTCTGGGTTAGCGGGCGCACCGTATTTCTCAATATAACCAGGACTTGCGCAGATCACAAACTGGATGGAATTTATCTGTCTTGCAATATAAGAAGAGTCCTGTAATGAACCAAGCCTAATTGCAACATCCACTCGATCTTCAATCAGATCAAGATAAGCATCTGTTAATAACAACTCAATAGTTAACGATGGGTATTTATCTATTATATCAGGGAGTAACGGAGCAATGTTGGTTTGTCCATATACTATTGATGCAGTAACACGCAGCGTCCCGGTGGGTTCTTCATTAACGTCGGCTATAATTTGCTTTGCTGTTTCCAGTTCCTTGATTATCGGTGAGATACGATCAAAGTAAATCAATCCTGCTTCAGTAGGTTCCAGCTTCCGCGTACTTCTTTGAAATAACAGAACCCCCAGTTCTTTTTCCAGGCTGGCAATTGTTCTTGATACTGAGGATGGGGCAGTCCCTTGCTGCTTTGCCACATCAGTAAAGCTGCGTTGACGCATAACTTCCAAAAATAAATTCAATGAGTTTATATCCATGCATGCATATTACGCAACAGTGAATTGCATGTATAGATGTTTATTGCGCTTCTTGCTTGCCATAGTGTGAGTCTGGCCCTAATCAATCAGGCTCACTTTAGAAATAACCGGAGATATAAATTATGACCAGCACAACAGTTCAGCCTTATAAAGAAAGCTTAAAAGGAGTTATTAAACAATTGGGAGAAATGCTGCCGGAAAACAAGCTTGCTGTTTTCAATCATGATGCGGATCAACTTGCAAAAGTACATACTTCACCGCTCAAACTTAACAGCGGCGACAAAGCGCCATTATTTTCGTTACCGAATGCAAGAGGAGAAAATACCGAGCTTCAAAAATTACTAGAAAAAGGTAAGGTCATCTTGACATTTTATCGTGGCACATGGTGCCCTTACTGCAATTTAGAACTTAAGACGTATCAACAAATACTCCCACAGATAAAAGCGGCAGAGGCGCAACTTGTTGCTATTTCACCCATGAATCCAGACAACTCATTGCAGTTTAAGGATTCTAATGAACTGGAGTTTGAAGTGTTAAGTGATGCCGGGTGCAAAGTCGCGGCTGAATATACGACTGTTTTTTTAAATCCCCAGACTTCAATACAGGCGATGGGCGATTTAGGCTATGATTTCCATGGTTTTTATGACGACACATCTGCAAAGCTTCCTGTGCCGGCAACTTTTGTAATTGATAATGATGGAACTATTCTTTTCGCTGGCTCAGAAGGCGGCGACTATAGGGAAAGAGTGGAGCCACAGGAAATGCTTAAAATACTGTCTGCATAACAGGGCAGGTTTCTAAAAAGCACTTTCCCGCTCCTTGCAGCGAAAAACAGTAGGATGGGTAGAACGAAGTGCGAAGTCCAGAGGGGAAACCCATCAGCACGCTACAACTTAATACCCCGTCCGATTGCGGCGGGCTTGTTTAGCAAGTGCGGGAAAGTTTTTGTAACTCTGCACTAAGGAAGTGTTGCCATGCCGGAAACATTAACAATATGCGCACGCATTGAAGCCAAAACTGATAAAATTGATTTGGTTAAATCGGAAGTAATAAAATTAGTTAAACCTACTATTAAGGAAGAAGGATGCCTGCAATATATTTTACATCAGGACATTGAACGACCTGAAATATTTATTTTCATTGAGAAATGGGAAAACGGTGTGTTATGTGAAAAACACATGAGAAACAGGCATGCACAGGAATTTATAAAAGCAACTGATGGATTATTAGCTAATATAGATATATCAAAAATGCGTACACTGGGCTAAATGCTCGTTCCAAATGCCAGGTTATACGACAGGCTTCCTTCGACAGGCTTCCTTCGACAGGCTCAGGACGAACGGTGATTT
>CAZQVV010000004.1:0-48697 GCA_964596835.1 uncultured Thiohalophilus sp.
AACGCTCGCTGTAATAATAACTGCACTGTGCCGTATTACTCTTGACATGACGTTTTATTATCCAATACTGTACAAACAACAGTAACAGGGAGACACCAACATGGAAAGTGAAAAACATTCTTCTCCATTTTTGTCGGAAATCAGGGATGCGATCCGAGTCAGACACTACAGTATCCGTACAGAACAAGCTTACCTTGACTGGATCAAGCGCTTTATCTGGTTTCATAACAAACGTCACCCGAACACCATGGGCGGACAAGAGGTCGCACAGTTCCTGACCTTTCTGGCTGTAAAGAAAAATGTGGCGCCGAGCACACAGAACCAGGCATTTAATGCGCTGAATTTTATGTATAAATCCGTATTGGAGAGACCCTTGGATGATATTGCCGGTTTGGTGCGTGCTAAAAAACCCGCGAAACTACCCACGGTATTGACGGTTGATGAAGTAAGAGGCCTGTTAAAGCACCTCAATGGTTTCCATTGGTTAGCGGCATGTCTGTTATATGGGTCCGGGTTACGGCTTATGGAATGCCTTCGTCTCAGGGTGATGGATCTGGACTTTAACCATCGCGCCGTTATTATCATTAACGGTAAAGGTGCAAAAGACCGGGTTGTCACGCTGGCCGATGAGTTGATCGTTCCGATTCAACGTCATCTTGAGTATGTGAAAAATATTTATGAAAAGGATCTATCCGACGGATATGGCGCCGTCTACCTTCCTTATGCATTGGCGAAGAAGTATCCTAATGCTGCAACGCAGTGGGCCTGGCAATATGTTTTCCCATCTTTACATCGCAGCAATGACCCTCGTTCCAATGTCATACGGCGACATCATATGAATGAATCTTCGTTACAGCGAGCAATCAAAATCGCTGTACGTAAATCGGGCATAGAAAAGCCGGCAAGTTGCCATACCCTGAGACACTCCTTCGCTACACACCTACTCGAACGAGGAATGGATATTCGCACGGTTCAGGAGCAATTGGGTCATAAGGACGTGCGCACGACACAAATCTATACGCATGTGCTAAACCGGGGTGGTAATGCGGTGAAAAGTCCGCTCGGCAGCGTGCTGGGGAGCTATGGTCAAACACAAACAGATGTCATTCTATGATGAAAGATATCGCAAAAAGGCAGGCAGATAAAAATCGATCTGGCACATGATCTTTTTGTGATCGAAAGGCTGGACGTAGGCGTTATTCGTAACGGAAAAAGATAGCCTGTTAATAGAATAAAAACTTTTTCCCCTAAAATATGCCGTTATTGAGATGAGCACTGAATTTTCGATGCAGCCGGCCACATTGACAGTGCCGCATAAGGTGCCCTAGCTCTGTTGCCTTTTTCTTGTTTTTACCGGCACAATACCTGCTATTGACTGCAGATACACCGTGGAAGCAAAATTGAATACACGTCGCTATTTTCATCTGCCTGGGGTATTCTCTCGCCCATGAATGACAAGGCAACCATGACCAGGATATCAAAACGCTTTCGAGGCTTTCTGCCGGTTGTTGTCGATGTGGAAACCGCCGGTTTTGACGCCAACAAGAATGCGCTGTTGGAAGTTGCCGCCATCCCGGTGCTGATGGATGAGCACGATAAAGTCTATCCCGCCGAAACATTTGCCTGCCACGTGGAACCCTTTCCCGATTCGGTGTTGGATCCCAAAGCACTGGAATTTACCGGCATCGATCCTTTCCATCCCTTTCGCATGGCGAAAGTGGAGAAGGAAGCGCTTCGGCATATTTTTGATCCTATCAACCGCTACCTGAAGGACACTGGTTGCAGCCGTGCCATCCTGGTCGGCCATAACCCCTTTTTTGATCTCGGTTTTATCAAAGCTGCGGCCAGCCGTTGCAAATTCAAGAAAACCCCCTTTCATCAGTTCAGCACCTTTGACACCGCCACCCTCGGTGGGCTGGCCTTTGGCCAGACGGTACTCGCACGCGCCGCGCAGGAAGCAGGGATAAAGTGGAATAGCGAGGAAGCCCATTCCGCAGTTTATGACACCGAACGCACGGCCGAACTGTTCTGCCATATCGTCAACCAGTGGGGCGCATTCAGGCTGGCGGCAAATTCTACTATAAAAACCGCGTAGTAAAGACGCGGCTTTTCACAAACTTACACGGCGTTCCAAACCAACCAAGCTTTTGATTTTAGCCTAGCCACAGCTTTCAGTTTACCCTTCAGGAACAGTCTCAGCCCGGTGTTCCGTCGCGTTTTTCAGCAATGTATTTAACTTCTTCACATTCGAGAAAGATACGGGTAGTGCAGGCACCGCAAACGGACTTGTCAAGTTTCTGGTAAATCGCATGGAGTGCGGCAGACTTGCCCTGATAGATATTACGTGGATCTATCTTATCGAAAGCGCGGTTTTCTTCGAGAGAGTCCCACAATCCTTTCTTGACGTTTATCAGGTAAAGATCACCCCCACGGGCACGCCGTTTTACCGCTTCCTCGGCCAGTACATCGGCTGCGGCCAGGTCAACAAAACTGATCCCCTGGGCAACAATCGCCAGATGTCTCTGCTCGGGATGCTGCTGTTCAAGTTTTCCAAGTTCCTCCCGCAAATAGGGGACAGAGCCGAAAAATAATGAGCCATCAATGCGCATAATGTGTAACTGTGGGCATTCAGAAGCATATCCGGTTCCAATCGAAAATTTACGATTATGCAAATTTGGGTCGGGTACGCGCGACAATATTCGTGGCTGGGAAACGCGCATCAGGTAGAGGATCAACGACAACAGAATACCAATAAGAATAGCGTACTCCAGATCCAGCAGTAGCGTGGACACAAAGGTAATGGTGAAAATGCCACGTTCAGAATGATTAGAACTGAGGATATGCCGGATATTTGGAAAATCGATCAGACCCCAGGCCACATAAAACAGGATACCCGCCATTGCAGCATCGGGAAGATAGGCTACTAATGGCGCGATGGCGAGTACGATAAAGATTTCCATGGTACCGGCAAGCATTGCGCTCATGGGCGTCTTTGCCCCGGACTGATAGTTGAGGCTGGTACGGTTGAAAGAGCCGGTGGCAACATAACCGGAGAAGAAGCTACCTGCGATATTAGACAGACCCTGGCCGATAAACTCCTGGTTGCCATCGATAATCTGACCGCTACGGATACCGATAGCCCGACCAATGGAAACTGCTTCAGTGAGTGCAAACAGCGTCATGGCCAGTGCTGCCGGAACCAGCTCACTTATGGTATTGAAATTGAAATCGGGCAAGGAGAAGGGCGGTAGTGTCTGTGGCAAAGCACCGACAGTAGCAATATGGGTAACATCGCTGCCGAACAGGGCATTGAGTAATAGACTGGTGCAGGTTCCCGTCAGCAAAGCGGCTATTAGTGGTGGAATTTTAGGAACGAAGCGCTTGAAAACAAAGCCGGTAATTAGCGTAACCAATGCAATAACGGTAACGTAAATGTTGATGTTGGGTATCTGATGCCAGAAGTGTTCCAGCGTGCCAAAGAGATTTCCGCCACGCGGGATGGGGACGCCGAAGAAATTTTTGAGTTGTTTGCTGGCAATCAGTATAGCCGCACCGGTAGTAAACCCGACCACCACAGAATGCGAAATAAAATTGACGATGGTGCCCATTCGAGCCAATCCAAGAACCAGTTCGATGACCCCTACCATGAACGTCAAAGTAAGCGCGAGACCGACATACTCGGGGGACAACGGTACCGCAAAGGCACTCAGAGAAGAAAACAGCACGATTGATGCCGCAGTGGTCGGCCCTGACATTAGATGCCATGAAGAGCCAAATAGTGAGGCGACGATGGCTGGAATCATACCGGCATACAGGCCATATTGTGGTGGCATACCCGCAATAGAGGCAAAGGCCACGGCCTGCGGAATAACAACAATGGCAACGGTTAAGCCAGACAGCAGATCACTACGCAACGTTTGCTTTGTGACCATGTGCTTCCAGCGCAGAAATGGCATTAAGCGCATTTGCCACTCAGCATATTGTTTTCTGGACATATTCTTGTTCTTTGTAAATGAGTGGTGGGTTGATAAGATAGTTAAAATTTAGATACATTATTATGAATACGATCAGCACCTGCCGTGTTACGGGTGATGCTAAAATAATGTTTTAAGCGTCCTGCCCGTGTTAAGTGGTACAGGACATGGCCGGTTATACTGCGTGACTCCATTAGACTATCGCCAGAAGAAGTTTCGCGCGGACCGGCAGCGTCATGTAAAGACAATTTTTAATATTACAGGCAGCATCCGCAAACAATGCAGAAGTAACCGCACATGATAATACTGGTGGAATGGCTCATAGCAACCCAATTCTAGAGCCGGAGGTGTACCCAATGGCGGATAGTATGGCAATTTTCGTGATTTCAGTCAATCTTCTTGATTCTAGCTTGAATGGCCTGCTGGCCTGACAAATTTGTATTGACGCGTTCAGCACACCTGTAGTGTTCGCAACCAGGCGCAGACAACAATGGTCCTGCTGCTCCTTGTCAAACGCAACAACATTGCTTCGGAACATCACAGGCGCGCCCCAAAAAATAAGGCTGCCCCAATGTATCTATTCAACATGTTCAAATAAACCACCCCACAGCAAACTGCGGAGTATTAAGTAGCGTGCTGACAGATTTCCCTACTGGGCTTCGCTCTACCTATCCTGCTGTTTTTCGCTTCAAGTCACGGGGGAATTGCACCCTCAGAGATTAAAGTTTTAAAACCTCTTTAGACATTATTTCCCGACGCTGGGGGTTGGCTAATTTATTCCCCTGCTCATAAATAAACTACTCCGCACATTTTAGTATCTGTTAAAATACGCATTTTGCACTGTATCGAGCTGTCATGCGCCGCCATATTCGTCGAATAAAATTTCGCTTTCTACGTCCCAGACCATTGCATATGCAATTGATTTTCTGGGGCGGGGGCATACTGGTTGGCGTGGTGGCAGCTGTGTTTGCCATGCTGGGTTCAAAGGCTGACGATTTTTTTCGCGCACTGGTGCACTACAATCAATATCTACCACTGCTAGTGACTCCGGCCGGTTTTGTCCTCGGGGTTTATTTGACACGAAAATATTTCAGCGGTGCTGAAGGCAGCGGTATTCCGCAGGCACTGATTTCACTGGATGCTTCGGGTGAAGGCATAAGCAATCGCCTCTTATCAATGCGTATGGTCGTGGGTAAAGTATTGCTGACGGTGATGGCGCTGTTTTGTGGTGCTTCCATGGGCCGGGAAGGCCCCACCGTACATCTGGGCGCGGCGATTATGCATTCGCTGGGACGTTATACCCACCTGACCTCCAAACATATAAAACGGGGATTAATTCTTACGGGTGGGGGTGCCGGGATTGCCGCCGCCTTCAATACACCCCTGGCTGGCGTGATGTTTGCGATTGAAGAAATGGCGCGCTCATTTGACCGCCGTTACAGTGGCATGATTATGATCGGAGTGATTGTTGCCGGGATGGCGGCCGTGGTCGTATATCAGGATAACTATCATTATTACGGACAGTTACCGGCCAATATTGATTTCAGTTGGGTTTGGCTGGCGGTTCTCATCTGCGGTGTAGTGGGAGGCGCACTGGGTGGGATGTTCAGTAAAATCCTGGTCGTTGGATCAAAGAAACTGGGGCCGCTGATGCCGGATCACTGGGCAAAAATAGCCATCGTTTGCGGATTGATTGTGGCAGGACTGGGGCTTCTTAGCAGTGGCACGACCTTTGGCACTGGTTATATCGAAGCCAAACAGATCGTGGTCTGTGCCGGGGTTGACAGCTGCACTGCGAATGTTGATTTGCTGTATCCGATCTATAAAATTTTCGCCACCATCGCCACCTATCTCACCTCATTACCAGGGGGCCTGTTTGCGCCATCGCTGGCCAGTGGCGCCGGGCTGGGGAGTGATCTGGCGATGCTGTTCCCCGCCCAACTGACCTCAACCATCGTGATACTGGGCATGATCGGTTATTTTACCGGTGTTGTGCAAACTCCGATTACCGCGTTTGTGATTGTAATGGAAATGACGGGTAACCAGGATTTGGTCATGGCCATGATGGCAACGGCTTTAATAGCGGCAGGGACTTCGAAATTGATTTGCAGAAAACCGGTCTATGAAGCACTGGCAGAAAATCTGCTGGTGATGTTCACTGAAGAGGAGCGCCGGGAAAAGGCAAAAAAAGAACAGAAAAGCTAATGGTTTTTCTATGAAACCACCCTAGGGTTTCTAGGTTGCAGCGGGTGAATGCCTGCATAGATGAATGGGAAGGTTTCCTGTCCTTTTTTTCCTTTAAGCCTGTGAAGGCATGGCATTTCCATTTTCAACGTATTACGATATAAAAAATCATAGTATTTAGTGCACATGAGGAAACACGGGATCATGTCGTCACCTATCCAACCCGGCATCTCCCTGCCCGATTACTTCCGGCAATGCCTTACCGACGCCGAAGCACTGGAATGCCTCCCCCCAACCGAGATACAAACGCTCTGCCAGCGGCTTGACTCTAATGTGTTCAATCTGGTGGTCATGGGGGAATTCAAGCGGGGCAAGAGCAGTGTCATCAACGCACTCATCGGTGATGATGTACTGCCAGTGGGAGTAGTGCCCCTAACGGCTATCGCCACGATCCTCGAATACGGTGAGACACCCACTATCCGGATCCTGTTTCAGGACGGCACTGAGACACAGGCTGATGTGCGGGCATTGTGGGATTTCGCAACAGAAAAGGGTAATCCCAACAACGAAAAGGGGGTTGGCGAAGTGCATGTCAGCTGGCCCTCGCCCTGGTTGAGGAGCGGCGTGCGGCTGATCGATACACCGGGAATCGGATCGGTGCACCAGCACAACAGCGCGGTGACTTACGGCCTGCTACCGCGCGCCGATGCCGTGTTGCTGGTGCTTTCTGTAGATCAGCCCATCGGGCAGGTTGAATACGACTTCCTCAAACAGGTTCAGGATTACGCTGGCCGCATATTCTTCCTGCTCAACAAGACGGACCTGCTGACGGTGGCCGATCTCGCCGAATCACAGACCTTCACCTCGCAGGTCATCGAAGAAGCTATGAGCTGTCCCGCGACACTCTTCCCTTTCTCCGCGCGACTAGCCCTGGCGGGGCGCAAGAACGATTCGGCGGAACAGTTAGCTCAAAGTGGATTCACTGCCTTCACCGAGGCGTTAAAACTTTTTCTCGCACAAGACAAGGGTAATGCTCTGGTTGCCTCCCTGGCCAGAGGACTGCTGCGCCTCCTCTCCCAAACGAAGTTCAGCACAGAACTGACTCTCTCTTCACTGGCCATACCGGTGGATGAATTACGCCATAAGGTGAAGGCATTCAAAAACAAACGCGATGAAATGACGCAGGAAGAACACGATTTCAGCATCCTGCTGAAGGCGGAGGTCAAGCATCTGGCGGATCATGATGTCATGGAGGATGTGGAAAATTTTAAGATCAGATTGACCCAGGAAATCGAGACCCAGGTGATAAGCCACTTCGACAGCGTACGCCATCTCCCCTCGGGTAAACTGGATGAGTCACTACGGCAATACGCAATAGAGGAAGTACGCACCCGCTGGGATCGTTTCCGCCGGGATGAAGATGAGAAGCTGGAAGCCGCCTTTAACCGGATTTGCACCCGATTCAGCGGGAAAATCAACGCGACGGTGGATGAACTTTACCGTTTCTCTTCGGATCTCTTTGCCATTCCTTTCGATGCCGTGGCCGCAGACTCGGACTGGGGCATCCAGTCGAGGTTCTATTACAAGTTCTGGGAGGCGACGGGGAGTATCCGGCTGATGACCACCTCATTCCTTCACGCCTTACCCAAATTATTAGGCGATCACCTGATTCTAAGGGAAGCCAGGAAATACGCACGGGAGCTAGTCGATACTCAGGCAGGCCGGGTACGCTATGACTTCGCGCAGCGGCTCGATGAGAGCATGCGAACCTTCGACAAGGGCATGCGCACGCAACTCACAGTGGCGCTGGCGCATATCGAGGGTGCGGTGAAAAAAGGTCTTGAGCTTGCTGCCGCAAGCAGTGTCGAGGCAGATGATGAAGCAAAGCGTTTGAACACAAGACTGGCATTACTCGCTACGCTGGTCGAACGGATTAAAACCGGCATTACCCTGTAGTTCTCTGTACCGGACTAAATCGCTGTTCCAAATACCCGTATTGCCGTTCGTCCTGAGCGGAGTCGAAGGGCTTCCTTCGACAAGGCTCTCCTGAGTAAAGCCGAAGGGCTTCCTTCGACAAGCTTCCTTCGACAAGCTTCCTTCGACAAGCTCAGGACGAACGGTCATTCCTAAAGCTGAGGTATTCCCACAAAATAATGTTTAAAATTAAGTAGATAAAAGAAATATCCGCCAATAAACGCGAATATTTTATATTGATGTGCCTGAGGCACAGAATACGCCAATCAATGCTTTTGCCTTTTATTGGCGTATATTCGCGTTCATTGGCGAACGGATAAGTTTTTGGCTTTTAAGAAAATATTCGTGGGGATACCCCAGTTCCTAAAGTGAACGGGTACACGGTCATTCCTAAAGTGGGCGGGTATTTGGAACAGCGATTTAGAGCTGACACGCACCGCACAGGTACGACTATTTATTGCAGAAGATCGTTTATTTTCTTAATGACTTCAGGGCTGTCCCAATGGATAGCGGCATTCACGCCATACTTTATTTTTCCATCCGGCCCGATAACAAAAGTGGAAGGAAAAACCAGCACATTCCATTTAGACGAAACACTGCCATCCTCATCCAGCAGTACCGGAAAATTAACATGCACCTTATCGAGAAATTGTTTTATCTGCTGTTTATTTTCCGCATAATTTATAGAAATCAATTCAAAATTCTTACCCTTCATGATTTTGCGCAGGTGATTTAATGAAGGTATCTCCTTAACGCATGGCGGGCACCATGTTGCCCAATAATTGACGATGGTGACTTTTCCTTTATAGTTTTTTCTTATTACCTGCTTCCCTCTGACACTCATAAGATTAATCGGTAAAGGTTCTTTCTCACCCTTATAGGGCCGCAATACGCTATTAAGTCCGTTATTTTTCACCTTATCTACTACTGGCATAGCCTGAGCGTACAAGGGTGTCTCCGTCCTGTCCAACAAGCTGAGAATAGCCTTGATTCTGTCAGGAAATTTCTTTAACGCCTTCAAAGTTACAGGCGAACTATCTTTCTGATAAAACAACCCTGTTACCCCCCGTTGCACTTTTACATACACCTGCGCGCCCCCTTTTCGCAGGTTCTTCACAACAGAATTCAACTGCCAGCGGTTACCGCGTAAAGCGCCCTGATATAACATGATGGGTATATTGGTTGCGTAAATAATCGGCTCGTAAACAGGCCGCCTGCCTAATGCTGGAATAGTACTGTATAGCTCGGGAGAAAACAGGATCGCACCCGTCAAATAACCCGCCCGTGATTTTTTGTTCCTGTCTTTGTCGATTTTTTCTTTTTGATTCGCCTGCCATAACCGCGCGCCGCGTAAAAGAGGTATGGCAGCGTATGAACGGGCCAGCAGCGCTATCTTCTTGCCCGTTTTTTTATGAGCGTACTCTATTAAACCCGCAATATACTTTCCTGTAAGACTACGCATTGCCGATGTCCCTTTCGGCAAAAACAAACTCTCCGCCAGATCGACATGCCATACTTCAATGCCCTTCTTTATAAATTCATCAGACATTTTAAATTCACGCTCATGTGATCCAACACTGTGGGCAATCCACAGAATAAGATATTCGCCGGACGCGGCATAGCGTATTATGGAAAGTTCCTGATTGAGGATGTTGACCTGTATCTCTTCTTTAGCCTGCACCGATGAATAGCATGCTAAAATAACAAGAAGGAGATATATTCTTAGTGGGCCTTGTTTGCTCTTCATTTTTTGATCATCTACCACCTGAAAAGCCGCGTACAAAGACGCGGCTTTTTACAAACTGACAAGATTCTTCGAATCAATCAGGCTTCAGTTTTCGCCTTGTCCACGGCGTCCTGCACCATAGTTTTCAGCTCACCCTTCTGAAACAGTTCCAGCGTGATGTCACAGCCGCCGATCAGTTCGCCGTTGATATAAATCTGCGGGAACGTCGGCCAGTCGGCATAGCGCGGCAGGTTCTCGAAGATTTCCGGATCCATCAGCACATTGACGTGAGCGAACTCCCGTTCACAATTCATCAACGCCTGCGCGGCGCGGCTGGAAAAACCACACTGTGGCATTTTCGGCGTGCCTTTCATAAAAATAACAACAGGATTACCTTCCACCTGCTGTTTGATGCGTTCCAATACGTCCATAAGACTGTTACCTCATTAAAATAAATTTTACTGCAATCCCCTGATGGGGGGGAGGGGGTTCACAAAAGCCACTATTCTAGCCTATCGAGATCAAAAAACGAATACCCGATTTTTCCACTCAGGTATATTGGCGGCCAGCGCTTTTGACCGAACTGGGGGCGCAAGTTATAGATTTCAAGTCGGCAAATGCGTCTGGAGCCAGAATTCCAACAGCGCCAGATGCCAAAGCTTGCTTCCACGCAGGGCGGTAAAGTGTTGATCTGGCTCGGATAACAGACGATCCACATAGTTGCGTTCGTACAGGCCGCGATGGCGGCAGGCGGAGGAGTTCACTATATCGCGCATGAAATCCAGGAATTCTCCGCGCACATATTTCAGCGCCGGCATAGGAAAATAGCCCTTGGGCCGGTCAATAATGGCGTTCGGCAACAGGCCGCGGGAAATCGTCTTCAGCACATGCTTGCCGCCGGAGCCGAGTTTCAGTTCCGGCGGTATACTGGCGGCCAGCTCCACCAATTTATGATCCAGGAACGGCACCCGTGCTTCCAGCCCCCAGGCCATGGTCATGTTGTCCACCCGCTTAACCGGATCATCCACGATCAGGGTGGTGACATCCAGATGCAAGGCCCGGTCGATGAAGCTGTCCGCCAGCGGTTCAGCCAGCAATTTGGCCACTTTCAGGCGGGTGAAATCGGCGCCCCGATACTTTTCAGTGACCATTTGCAGAAATTCAGCGTGGGGCCGATCGAAATAATATTTGCCGAAGCGATCCACGTCGACCGGGGTTTGATCCGCCTGCATCTGCTCAAACCAGAAATAACCGGCGAACAGCTCATCGGCACCCTGCCCGCTCTGCACCACTTTGACGTCCTGTGCGACTTTTTCCGACAACAGGTAAAAAGCCACTGCGTCCTGCCCGAACATAGGCTCGGCCATGGCCTGCACCGCTTCGGGTAGCCGGGTGAGCACTTCCGAGTTGGGAATGAGATATTTGTGGTGGCGGGTCTGATAGCGTTCGACAATCTGATCCGAGAACTCGAACTCGCTGCCCTTCTCCTCGGGTTGATCTTCAAAACCGATCGAAAAGGTTAGGATGTCGCGCACCCCGGCTTCGGCCAGCAGGGCCACGAGCAAACTGGAGTCCAGCCCGCCGGAAAGCAGCACCCCCACCGGCACATCGGCCACGTCCAGGCGCAGGCGCACCGCTTCACGCAGTGCGTCGTGTATAGCCTGCGTCCATTCCGTTTCACTCTTTGGCTGACCCGGGCGCAAAGCCTTCAGACGCCAGTAACGGGTTTCCATCACATCCGCACGGGTGTCGATGAGCATGCCCGTAGCCGGGTTCAGTTTGCGCACACCTTTGAGGATGGTGTGAGGCGCGGGCACCACTCCGTGCAGGGTGAACTGATGATGCAGGGCGACGGGATCAATCTCCGTGTCAACCCCGCCCGCCGCCAGCAACGCCTGGGGATTGGAGGCAAAACGGAAATGATCGCCGTCCATTGAATAGTACAGCGGTTTGATACCCATGCGATCACGGGCAATGAATAGGTGTTTCTGCTGCCGATCCCAGACGGCGAAGGCGAACATGCCATGCAGGTATTCGGGGCAACGCTCCCCCCACTTACGCCAGGCTTTGAGGATAACTTCTGAATCGCCCTCGGAAGAAAAATGATAGCCCTCTTTTTGCAGTCGGCTTCGCAGTTCCCGGTAATTATAGATAGCACCGTTAAATACCAGCACCAGCTCCTCATCCACCAGCGGCTGGTTGGATCGCGCCGACAGATCGATCACCGTCAGACGCCGGTGTCCCAGCGCCATCGGTCCCACCGACCAACGGCCCTCGAAATCCGGCCCGCGCCGGGCCAAGACCGGCAGCATGCGCGTCACCGCCGACTCATCCGCCGGCAGGCCATTAAATTTTAATTCACCACAAATTCCGCACATAATCATCCAGATACAAGGTAAAAGCCCGGGGTATCCCCACGAATATTTTTTAAAAGCCAAACGCTTATCTGTCCGCCAATAAAGGCGACAGCATGGACGGTTGTATTCTGTGCCTCAGGCACATCAAGATAAAATATTGGCGTTTATTCGCGTTCATGGGCGGATATTTCTTTTACCTTTCCTCTATATTCCCCCATCCCCCACCACCGGGGGTTTCTATCGTCAGTACATCGCCTGCTTTGGCTTCAAAATTGACCTTGGCCGCAAGCGGTCGGCCATTGAGTCGATTGGATCCGGCCTTTCCCGGCTGGCCGCCGTTGAGGCCCCAGGGGGGATGATGCCGACGCTCGGTGAGCAGCGTCACGCTGGCGGGTTGCAAAAATTCAAATTCGCGGATCAGGCCATCCCCCCCGGACAGAAGCCCGCTACCACCGGAACCTCGGCGTATCGCATAGCGCCGCAACCGTATGGGATAGTGACTTTCCAGCACCTCCAACGGTGTATTGCGGGTGTTGGTCATGTGGGTCTGGATAGCCGACGCCCCGGCTCGATCCGGCCCCGCGCCGCTGCCGCCGCCAATGGTTTCGTAATAATCCCAACCCGCCTGCCCCGTATCACGACCATGATGGCCCATCGCCAGATTGTTCATGCTGCCGTGACTGGCGGCGGGAATACGATCCGGCAACGCCTGCGCCAGGGCGCCCATGACCACATCGACGATGCGGCTGCTGGTTTCCACATTCCCCGCCGCCACCGCCGCCGGACGGCGGGCATTGAGTAAACAGCCTGGGGGCGCGATCAGCGTGATCGACCGGAAACTACCGGCGCAGGCCGGAGTCTGCACGGGCATCAGGCAACGAAAAACGTAATACACGGCGGCGGCGGCCACCGACAGGGGACAATTGATATTGCCCGCCACCTGGGCGGCGGTGCCGCTGAAATCCGCATGTACCTGACCGGCTTTAAGGGTCAACCTGAGCTGTATAAGGATATCCTGCTGGCCCAGACCATCGTCATCCATTACATCGGAAAAGCAATATTCCCCATCGGGAATAGCCACCAAAGCCGAGAGCGCCAGTCGCTGCGCATACTCATTCAGCTCGGCCAGTCCCTGCTGGTAGACTCGACTGCCGAGTGTTTCAATCAACCCACGCAAGCGCTGGACCCCACTCTGATTAGCAGAAATCTGCGCCGCCAGATCACCCTGGCCCGACTCGCCACTACGCGTCGCGGTGATGATTTTCTGCAACGGTGCCTCATCCATTTCGCCACGGACGATTAGCCGGGTCGGCGGAATCACCAACCCTTCTTCTTCCAGGCTGCGCGACAGGGGCATGGAGCCGGGTGAATCGGCACCAATATCCGCATGATGAGCACGATTGGCAATAAACGCGAGCAGCCGCCCATCGACAAACAGAGGCGCGATCAGGGTCACGTCAGGCAGATGCGTACCGCCCAGAAAAGGATCATTGAGGATCACCATGTCACCGGCCTGCCAGTTCAGACTCGCCACAATATCGCGCATGGCGAACGCCATGCTGCCCAGATGAACGGGAATATGCGCGGCCTGGGCGCAGAGTTCGCCTTTGGCGTCAAACACAGCACAGGAGAAATCCAGCCGATCGCGGATGTTGGGGGAAAAGGCCGCCCGTTGCAACACCGCGCCCATCTCATCACAAATAGCGTTCAGACGGCTGGAAAAAATACTCAGTTCAATCGCATCCATAGGCCGCAGAGTGTACATTAAATACCGGCCAGCCATAAATCGCCCAATCGAATTGAAGGCTGGCAAATCATGCTTGACTGAAATGCTTGGTTTTTATATCATACCCGCACACTTTACAATTGATATCTCGACTGAATTTAAATAAAACGAACAAGGAGATCTTTTCTCATGTCACACGAATTGCCCGCATTACCCTACGCACAGGATGCATTGCAACCCCATATTTCTGCTGAAACGCTGGAATACCACTACGGCAAACACCATCAGACCTATGTCACCAATCTGAATAATCTGATCAAGGACACTGAATTTGAAAACGCATCCCTTGAGGACATCATCATGAAAGCCGAGGGTGGCCTGTTCAACAATGCTGCCCAGGTCTGGAACCATACCTTCTACTGGAACGGCATGAGTCCCAACGGCGGCGGCGAACCTGCCGGTGCCCTGGCCGATGCCATCAATGCCGCGTTTGGCTCTTTTGCCGAGTTCAAGCAAAAATTCGCCACCTCCTGTGCCACCAACTTTGGCTCCGGCTGGACCTGGCTGGTGAAAAACAGCGATGGCACACTTGAAATCGTTAACACCAGCAACGCTGCCAACCCCATGACCGACGGCAAAACCCCGGTGATGACCTGCGATGTCTGGGAACACGCCTACTACATTGACTACCGCAATGCGCGTCCCAAATATGTAGAAAACTTCTGGAACCTGGTCAACTGGGATTTCGTGGCCAAAAACTTTGGCTAAACATTGGCCTGATATTATTGCAGGGCGGGTTCAACCCGCCCTCGGTTAATTCGCCCCCGGCTGTTTCCCCCCTGGCATTTTTTAATACCCCACCATTACCCCAGCAGAATTTGCTCAACGCAGCAGAAACCGCTAAAATTTCACGTTTTCGGCGGTCTCCAAAAGAGACTGCTTTTTTGTTTTCAAGATTAAAGAACCTGTTATGAATACGCATTTGATGCAGAATTACGCCCCGCTGCCGGTCACCTTCAAAAAAGGTGCGGGCGCATGGCTGTGGGACGACAGCGGTCGGAAATACCTCGACGCCCTGAGCGGCGTCGCGGTCTGCGGCCTGGGTCACGCCCATCCGGCGGTGGCGGAAGCTATCTGCACCCAGGCCCGAACGCTGGTGCATACGTCCAACTGGTATCACATCGAGCACCAGGAAACTCTGGCTAAAAAGCTGACTGCGCTGGCGGGTATGGAACGCGCGTTTTTCAGCAATTCCGGTGCGGAAGCCAATGAAGCGGCGATCAAACTCGCACGCCTCTACGGACACCAGAAAGAGATCAGCAATCCAACCATCATTGCCATGAAAAGCAGCTTTCACGGCCGCAGCATGGCAACCCTCAGCGCCACCGGCAATCGCAAGGTGCAGGCCGGTTTCGAACCGCTGGTGAAAGGCTTCGTGCGCGCACCCTATGACGATCTTGAGGCACTGGAAACCATCGCCCAGAACAACAATGAGGTCGTGGCGGTGCTGGTGGAACCCGTCATCGGCGAAGGCGGCATCCAGATACCGGCCGATGACTACCTGCCCGGCATTCGCAAACTCTGCGACGACAACGGCTGGCTGATGATCCTCGATGAAATTCAGACTGGCATTGCTCGCACCGGCAAATGGTTCGCCTTCCAGTACAGCGCGATCTCACCCGATATTATTACTCTGGCCAAAGGACTGGGCAACGGCGTCCCCATCGGCGCCTGTCTAGCCAGAGGGATCGCGGCTGAACTCTTTCAGCCCGGCCATCACGGCAGCACCTATGGCGGCAACCCGCTGGTCTGCGCCGCGGCCCTGGCGGTGCTCGATACGCTGGAAAAAGAACAGTTGAATACACGCGTCAGTCAACTGGGTAAAACCATGCTGGCCGATCTCAAAACCGCGCTGGCGGATGTCGAAGGCATTGTCGAGATCCGCGGCCTTGGCCTGATGCTGGCCGTCGAACTCGACCGCCCCTGTCCCGAACTTCTGCACCAGGCACTGGATGCCGGCCTGCTACTGAACGTGACTGCGGGCAATGTGGTTCGCCTGCTGCCACCACTGATTATCAGCGATGAAGAAGCCGAGCAAATTATTACTCTCACCTGTGATCTGATTAAAAATTTTCTCAGCACAGCGCCTGCGTAAACCACGCAAGGGTTTTCCTATGACTCAACATTTTCTCACCCTGCTGGACATCGATCAAAGCGATCTAAACAACCTGATCCAACGCGCCATCGAACTAAAAACCATGCACAAGACCGGCGAAGTCTACCGGCCCTTTGCCGGCCTGGTGCTGGGCATGATTTTCGACAAGGCCTCCACCCGCACCCGCGTATCGTTTGAAACCGCCATGGCGCATTTCGGCGGCCATGCTATTTTCCTTTCCCCCCGCGACACCCAACTGGGGCGCGGTGAACTGGTGGAAGACAGCGCCCGAGTACTCTCCAGCATGGTCGATGCGGTGATGATCCGCACCTTCTCTCATGCGCTGGTTGAACGCTTCGCAGAAAACTCCCGCGTACCGGTCATCAATGCCCTGACGGATCACTGCCATCCCTGTCAACTGCTGGCCGATATACAGGCCTACACTGAGCAACGCGGTAATATTGCCGGGCGCACTGTCGTCTGGATTGGCGATGGTAATAATATGTGCCATTCCTATATCAATGCCGCTATTCGCTTCGACTTTAAACTGAACATCGCCACGCCCCCCGGCTATGAGCCGGATGCCGCCCTTGTCGCCGCCGCCGCTGATCGGATCAGCCTCTCACATTCACCACAGGACGCCGCCCGCGGCGCCGATTTGATTGCGACCGATGTCTGGGCCAGCATGGGCCAGGAAGAAGAACAGAAAAAACGCGAACAGGACTTCGCCGGTTACGAAGTCAACCAGGCACTAATGGACACCGCCCACCGCGAGGCCCTGTTCACCCACTGCCTGCCCGCCCACCGCGGTGAGGAAGTCAGCGCCGAGGTGATTGACGGCCCACAAAGCATCACCTGGATAGCCGCTGAAAATCGCCTGCACAGTCAGAAAGCCCTGCTGGAATATTTGTTGAAATAAAGCTAACTTTCAGCACCCTTTCCAGGGCGCCTGGTAGGTAGGTTGGCGCTGAGCCATGCTCTTTATGGCGAAGCCCAACAATGATGTCAATAACAGAGCTTGCAGGTTGGGCGACCGAAGGAAGTGCCTGTGGTGCTCTGTTTGCCCACTGCCTTGAATAACGCAAGCTGGACAGCGCTTAGAGAAACCCTGTTACAGTGAGCTAAATAGTTACGATTATCTTTTGTATTATACTTCTAAAATCAAGAGGTTCTTCTGTATTAATATTAATCACTTTCTTCCCATAACTGTCACTCAAATCCTGCTGCTGTTTCAATTGCTGTTCCAATACAGCAAGATCGGCATCAGAGGCACCCTGCTTCCTGTTCATAATACGCTGTCTTAGCGTTTGTTCTGATGCGTTGAACACCAGTATCGAAAACAAAATCTGTTTCTTTTTGGCCATCGCTTCGAATTGTTCAACGTGTAAATTTTTTAGAAACGTTGCGTCAACAATCACCGAATATCCCGCCTCCAGAATTTCATTCGCCAGCTCGGCCAGCTTTCCATACGTGCGTGCAGTTGCAGAAGAAGTGTAAATGCCTTTCCCCATGTCGGCTTTATCTTCCTGATTTGCTTTCAATCCAAATAAGCGTTTGCGTTCAACATCGGAGCGAATTCGAATTGCACTCAGTTGTTCCAGTAATGTTTGAGTTATCGTGGTTTTTCCAGATGCGGATAAGCCGCGCGTGATAATTAATACCGGCGCCGCCCTCTGCGTATAACTTTGTGCAAGCGCCAGATAAGCTGTCAAATCTTTTTCGGCCCTGGCTTTCTCCTCAGGGCTGATTCCGACCTGACCTGCACGAATGGCGTCCACCTTGGCCCGCACCATCGCCCGATAAAACAGGTAATAAGGTAATACGGCAACACCTGCATAGTCACCCGTACGTTCCAGATATTCATTTAGAAATCTCTGTGCCAGTTGCGGCTGGTTCCTGTATTGCAGATCCATTACCAGAAAAGCAATATCACTGATCACATCAATCCAGCGCAATCCCCGGTTGAATTCAATGCAATCAAATAAAACAGGTTTATTATCAATCCAGGCTAGATTGCGTAAATGCATATCGCCGTGACCTTCACGTATAAACCCCGCCTTTTTCCGTTGCTGGAATATCGGTTTAAGCGATTCAAATTCCGGACCTTCCCATAGCTCAAGCTCTTCCAGTATTGCATCATAGTTGTGCCTATTAATTTGGGCGCGAATCTGCGCAAAATTTTCCTGTACCGGCCGACGCACCCGCTCAGGATCACCCTGCTCTATTGAGTCATCGGCGACATCCGCCTGTTGATGAAAGTCAGCAACGCGTTCTGCAAAAGCGTCGATATGCTCCGCTCGCAGCTCACCTTTCTGCAACATACGATCCAATTGTGCCTGCTGAGGGAATTGGCGCATTTTTACGGCATAATCTATTATATGATGCTTATTTCCCTGAAGGACTGTGATTGCCGGTTTCTCAGAGGAACCCGTAATCGCAACAATATCAAGATAAATATCAGCTGCGAGTCGTCTATTCAGGCGTAATTCTTCCTGACAAAAGAAAAGACGTTTGGCACGCGTTGAAAAATCAAGGAAACCTAAATTAACGGGTTTTTTTATTTTATAGGCAAAATCGCCGGTCAGAATCACCCATGATATATGGGTTTCAATTAATTCACAGTGTTTAACGGGATGGGGGTAGAGTTGCGACTTAAGCAAAACCCTGACATCAAACAACCCTGATTCCGGATCAAATTTTGAAGCAGATTCTATCTCCGAACCCGGTTTCATAGCCTGCTCTGATTTAATTCCACCCGATTGCTGAGGATCCCGATTCATAAACACGCCCTATGCAGTGATTGGACAAGTCCAGTTTAGCCGTATAATCAGCTCTTCCCATATAATCTTCTTAGCTCTTCTTTCGCCTGCTCAAGAACAAATTTCTGTTTGTTGCTCAGGTTCCTGCCAGCACGATTGATATAAAATACCAGCATTGACATGGCAGAATGAAATGGCGCAGCCTTGCGTCTTTGACTCCTGTCTGCAGATTTTTTTAATGATAACGCAATTTTTACCGGATCACCCCAGGGAAACACACCTTCCTCCATATCGAGCGCGTGACTTTCTCAAGTGATCTTTGCTGACCATTTCTCCGATGAGGATATTTTTTTTCGTTTCATTAGACACCCGTCTAACACTCACAATGAACTTTTAACCCATAGTCGCCTTGAGCCGATTCCGTAATTGCAATAAGGGCATGCAGTTGAGTACATTTTCTTTTTCCAACCAGCAAGGAACAGATGAAACCCGGCGGCAGGATGGTAATCCCGGTAGGCCACCCCCTTATGCCTCAGAATCTGATGCTGCTTGACAAAGATCGACCGGAGAAAAATAAATCTGTCCCCTTTTTCGGAACTTCGCGATGATGCACAGGATGCACGCAACAGACTGTTTAGCCTTCTATCAGAAATTCCAGGCAAAGATAGCTATTCAGTCATCAAGCAACTCATTAGTGACCACCCTGATTCCGATTATCGCCCCTGGATGGTCAAACAGGCCTGCAAGCGAGCCGAAGAAGATGGCGATCTGGAGCCTCGAAAAAAGGGGACATATCTTCAGGGAGTAACCCGTTTTTTGGACAGCATGCCTTCGCGTTGAAGAAATTCAATAACGATCTCCAGCCCCTTACCGCTTTTTAACTGGGTAAAGACAAAAGGTTTGTCGCCGCGCATGCGGCGGCTGTCTGTTTCCATTACCTGTAGAGATGCGCCCACATGCTCGGCCAGATCAATTTTGTTGATCACCAGCAGATCCGATTTGGTAATGCCGGGGCCGCCTTTGCGCGGGATTTTTTCACCCGAGGCGACGTCGATAACATAAATCGTTAAATCCGCCAGCTCCGGGCTGAAGGTGGCGCTGAGGTTGTCGCCGCCGCTTTCTATAAAAATCATATCCAGATCAGCAAACTTTTGTGACAGATCTTCGACTGCGGCGAGGTTCATGGAGGCATCTTCACGTATTGCCGTATGCGGACAGCCGCCGGTTTCCACGCCCACGATTCGCTCGGCTTCCAGCGCTTCGGCTTCGGTTAGAATACGCTGATCTTCACGGGTATAAATATCATTGGTAACGACTGCGATGCTGTAATCATTGCGCATGCTCTTGCATAACTGCTCCAGCAGGGCAGTTTTGCCCGAACCAACCGGACCACCGACTCCCACGCGTAACGGCGCTTTACGATTCATACTTTCTCCTGTGATTACGATCTAAATAAACGACTGTACTGATTTTCGTGCAGGCTGCTGGCAATTGCCAGCGCCGGGGTGCTGGCGCCGAGTTCATCATCCTCAAGCTGGCGCGCGCGTTCGACTAATGCTTCAATATTGGCACTGAGTTCATATAACAGTCGCTGAGCTTCGGTTTGTCCCAGGGGCACCAGTTTAATCGCTACCGCCACTGCATTTTCCAGCCAGCTCCAGCTATAGCCTATAAGTAAATCTTTTACGCCAATGCGCCAATGACTGGCGGCCAGTGCATAACCGGCGAGCTGGCTGGCTAAAAGCGCCGTTTTCCAACTTTCCAGTTCAGGCCAGCGTTCGTTGTCCGGCAATTTTTTCAGGATACTGAATAAAGCCCGCGCGCGTTGCTGCTCTTCATTTCTAAGCTCGCGGGTTTCACGGCTGGCGTAGAGCCATTGACTCCAGTGTTGAAACCATGCCTGATGATGGCTTTCAGCCGCCGCATACAGACGCGCTAGCAGAGGCAGTTCAAGATATTGTAGACTGTCTTTCAATACCGACTGCAACCAGCAGCGGGTATCACTTTCATTTTTCAGCCAACCGCATTCAACCGCCCACTCCATCCCCTGCGAATAGGTAAAGGCACCGGTCGGCAAGGTGGGGCTGATTAACTGCAACAGACGCAGGCCCGGCAGGCTGGACTCAGGCATGAAGCGGATGCCTCTCAGGCATGATTCGTTTCATGAGCATGGGAATGATGATGAGCATGGCTGTGCGCGGCCTGTTGATAAGCGCCCGCTTCCGGCTCAAAAGGCGCCTGTTCAACTATCACCTCAAATCCCATCTGCCGAAGCATGTCGTCCAGCACATGATCATGCTGATAACGCAGCCAGTCCTTTTCTATTTGCAGAGGAATATGTCGATTGCCAAGATGATAGGCTGCGCGTGCCAACAAGGTTGAATCATGGCAGCGCAGCGTTGATACCGTTTCAGACGCCGCAACGATTTCAATCACCAGACCGTCGTCACTGCCCAGCCTGTCGCCACCCCGAAGCAGATTGCCGCGGGGTAAAAACAGACCCACGTCTCGGCCATCATCCAGTTTGACTCGCAAACGGCTGCGTACACGTTGCTCAATTGGCAAGGTTAAGCAGCCATCGGCGTTGAGATTTTTATCCAGTAATCGGGTAAGTTCTATCATGCTCTAGCCAATATAGTTCAAAATAAAAAATAACGTTGCGCCATGGGCAAGACGGCGGCGGGTTCACAACGTAACAACTGTCCATCGGCGCGGACTTCATAGGTCTGTGCGTCTACCTCGATGTGCGGTGTATAGTGGTTGTGAATCAAATCCTTCTTTTTTACGTTACGCGTGTTTTTAACCACGCCAATGCGTTTTTGCAGACCTAACTGTTCAACCACGCCAGCCGATTTCGCGGCTGCGGAAATGAAGCTCATACTGGTAGCAGTCAACGCCTTGCCAAAGCTGCCAAACATGGGCCGGTAATGCACCGGCTGTGGGGTCGGGATGGAGGCATTGGCATCCCCCATCAGCGCATGCGCGATCATACCGCCCTTGATAATAAGAGCCGGTTTGACACCAAAGAAAGCCGGTGACCAGACAACCAGATCGGCCAGTTTGCCCACTTCTACCGACCCCACCTCATGCGCGATACCATGCGAGAGGGCCGGGTTGATGGTATATTTTGCGATATAACGTTTGACCCGGTTATTGTCGTTGTTTTCACTGTCACCTTTCAGCGAACCACGCTGGAGTTTCATTTTATGCGCCGTTTGCCAGGTGCGGATAATCACCTCGCCGACCCGGCCCATGGCCTGAGAGTCGGAAGAAATCATCGAAAAAGCACCCAGATCATGCAGGATATCTTCGGCAGCAATGGTCTCGCGGCGAATACGCGACTCGGCAAAGGCCACGTCTTCGGCAATGGCCGGATCCAGGTGATGGCAGACCATCAGCATGTCCAGATGTTCATCAATGGTGTTGACGGTATAGGGCCGGGTCGGATTGGTTGACGAGGGCAACACGTTGTCGAGACCGCAGGCGCGAATGATATCGGGTGCATGCCCGCCACCCGCGCCTTCGGTATGATAGGTATGAATAGTACGGCCCTCAAAAGCAGCAATCGTGTCTTCGACAAAGCCGGACTCGTTCAGGGTATCGGTATGAATGGCCACCTGCACATCAAATTTTTCCGCCACATTCAGGCAATTGCGAATCGTCGCCGGTGTCGTGCCCCAGTCTTCATGCAGCTTGAGTCCCATGGCACCTGCTTCGACCTGTTCCTGCAAGGGACCGGGCTGGCTGGCATTGCCCTTGCCCATAAAACCCAGGTTCATGGGAAAGGCTTCGGCGGCTTCGAGCATGCGCTGGATATTCCAGGGACCGGGCGTACAGGTGGTGGCATTGGTGCCTGTAGAAGGACCGGTGCCACCACCCAGCATGGTGGTAATGCCCGAGGCCAGGGCTTCTTCGATTTGCTGGGGGCAAATAAAATGAATATGTGCGTCGATGCCACCGGCGGTAATAATCCTGCCTTCGCCGCCGATCACATCCGTGCCGGGGCCAATCAGAATATCGACGTTATCCTGTATGTCAGGATTGCCCGCTTTGCCGATAGCCGCGATGCGCCCGTTTTTAATTCCGATGTCCGCTTTGACAATGCCCCAGTGATCGATGATCAAGGCGTTGGTAATGACCACATCAGCAACCTCGGCAGCCATCGCCTGAGACTGGCCCATGCCGTCACGAATCACCTTACCACCGCCAAATTTGACCTCATCGCCATAAACAGTGAAATCCTTTTCCACTTCAATCCATAATTCAGTATCCGCCAGGCGTACTTTATCCCCCGTGGTAGGACCGAACATTTCAGCATAGGCCTGCCGACTCATTGTGACCATTAGTGTTTCTCCACTGAAGCGCGTGTCAGCGGCCCCATGATCCGGCCCTGAAAACCATACACTTCACGTTTCCCCGCATAAGCCACCAACTCAACCGTACGGCTTTGTCCCGGTTCGAATCGCACCGCCGTGCCCGCCGGAATATTGAGCCGATAACCGCGCGTTTTTTCACGTTTAAACTCCAACGCAGTGTTGGCCTCATAAAAATGATAATGCGAACCGATCTGAATCGGTCGATCACCGCAGTTGGCAACATTAATACTTAAGGTTGAGCACCCGGCGTTGATTTCGATCTCGCCCGGGCTGATTTTCATTTCGCCTGGAATCACAACCTTCTCCTAAATAATGGGTTGATGCACCGTAACCAGTTTCGTTCCGTCAGGAAAAGTGGCTTCCACCTGCACCTCATGAATCATCTCGGAAACTCCGTCCATAACCTGATCTGCACTTAAAATATGCCGACTTTCGTTCATCAACTCGGCAACTGTTTTACCCTCGCGCGCACCTTCCACGATCGCTGCGCTAATATAGGCCATGGCCTCGGGATGGTTGAGTTTAACGCCCCGCGCCAGACGGCGTTCGGCCAGCAAGGCGGCGGTAAACAGCAGCAGTTTGTCTTTTTCACGCGGCGTTAAGTCCATACGTTTTCCTTATATTCGATAATGTTTTCATACCTACAGCCCAACCGATTACCGCACATTGTTGGGCTTCATAAACATCATTCAACCCAACCTACATATATAGTAACTACTCACTCCGTAGAGAGTTAAAAACATATAGCCGGTGTGAGGGGTGAGTAGTTACCATAATATAGTTATGTTGCCCATATTCGCGGCAGTACGGCGGCGCGGCCCAGCAACATCGGGCGTAGCGCCTGCCAGACGGCGATCATCTGTTTTTTTAATGTTTCACTGTTATTTCCCAGCGCGCGCATCACCAGCAGGCCGTCGATCAAGCTGACCCCCATCAGGCTGGAGGACCCCTGCATGGCAAGCTGGCGGCGGGCGCTTTCCAGATGGCTGTCGTCACAGGGGAACGCCAGCAAGGTCGCCTGTACCGGCTGCCCACGCAAACCAGCAGCGGCATCCAGGCCTTGCGGGTCGAGTATGCGCTGGTTTTCTACCAGCAATAATTTCTGATTATGGTAAAACTCCAGGCGCGAATCAAACGCGCCCTGTTCAAATCGTTCACCGCTGCTCGGACGACCAAGACAGCTCACATCCCAGCCGAGAAAGACGGCATCGTCTTCCAGTTCAATTCGAGTGCGGGCCTGCAAACGGGCACCGGCAAACAAAATGTTTTCCTGCGGCAACCATTCGAGACTGGCGCCCGCTTCGACCCGCAAATGCTGATCCAGCATAGCCCGGCTGCCTGCGCTTAAATAGAATTTTCCAGAGCCGGGAGTGGTGCATAGCACCTGCGCCTGCGTATGAATATTCAGTTTGATATTCAGGCGGTCACCGCCGACTACGCCACCGGGGGGATGTAAAATATAAACATGGGCAAGATTGGCTTCCGGATAAAAAAGACGCTGCACGCGTAAGGGGCCACAATGGTGACAGTGTCCCAGAACAGTCCGGGACCTGACCTGTTTAAATGCCAGTTGCAGATCGGCCCGCCAGCCGTCAACGTCACTATAATTCTGCGCTCTGTTTATACCCGCCGGATTCATACCGTCAGATATTTCTTGACCAGCGATTCGGACAGCTCGTCTACCTGACCATGGGCCACCCGGCGACCCCGATCAAGTATGTAAAACTGATCCGCAACCTTCTTTACAAAGTGTAATTTTTGTTCCACCAACAACACCGTCATACCGACATCATGATTGAGCTTGCGTATAACATCACCTATTTCGACAACAATATTAGGCTGAATGCCTTCCGTGGGTTCATCCAGAATCAGCAGTCTGGGATTGATGACCAGAGCACGGCCAATAGCTAGTTGCTGTTGCTGCCCACCGGACAGATCACCCCCACCACGATAGCGCATTTCCTTTAAAACCGGAAACAGTTCATAAATGAATTCCGGTATCTTGCGCACGCGATCAGGACGGGCCGGCAGGCCGATTTGTAGATTTTCTTCCACCGTAAGCAGGGAAAAAATCTGTCGACCCTGAGGAACATAACCAATACCGAGCCTTGCCCGGTGTTCCATCGGTAGGCTATGCAGCGGCATATCCTGGTATTTGATTTCCCCCGAAGCCAGCGGCAAGGCTCCCATAATGCAGTCGAGCATGGTGGTCTTGCCCACCCCGTTGCGCCCCATCAGACAGGTACACTTGCCTTTAGGAACATCAAGATCAACATCCCATAGGGTATGACTTTGTCCGTAAAACTGGTTAAGACCCTGGACTTTTAACATACTATCTATTCCCCCAGATAAACTTCGATGACGCGCGGATCCGCCTGCATCTGCGCCATGGTGCCCTCGGCCAGCACGCTGCCCTGATGTAACACCGTCACCTTACGCGCGATCGAGCGCACAAAGTCCATATCGTGTTCGACCACAATCACCGAATGTTTACCGGCCAATGAGGTCAGCAGTTCGGCAGTGCGTTCCATTTCCTGATGGGTCATCCCGGCCACCGGCTCATCGACCAGTAGCAACTCCGGCTTTTGCATCAGTAGCATGCCGATTTCCAACCATTGCTTCTGACCGTGTGAGAGCTTGCCCGCCGGGCCCACCGCCAGTTCGCCAAGGCCGATGATGCCTAGCACCTCATCAATCTGGTCACGCTGTTCACCACTGAGACGCGCCATCAACAAGGGCCAGACGCGCTTGTCCTGCGCCATCGCCAGCTCAAGATTCTGCAGGACCGTCAGATTTTCAAATACCGTCGGTTTCTGAAATTTACGCCCGATGCCCGCTTCGGCAATCTCCGGTTCATCCATCTGCAAAAGATTGAGACGTTGCCCGAACCAGGCCTGACCGGTATCCGGACGCGTTTTGCCAGTAATTATGTCCATCATCGTTGATTTTCCGGCGCCATTCGGCCCGATGATACAGCGCAACTCCCCGGTTTCGATATACAGGTTGAGATTGTTAATCGCTTTGAAACCATCAAAGCTTTTATTCAACCCTTCCAGATACAAAATAATATTGTGGCTGAGATCGAGACCCGGCGGCCGCGGCTGAGGCAGGAGATCAAATACCCGATCACGCCGCAAAAATTTACGTAAGGCCTGGGCCGGTTTCATGCTTTTGCACCTCGCAAGTTGCGTAATCCGGCGATACCTCTGGGTAAATAAAGTGTGGACAGAACAAACAGTGCGCCCAGAGCATACAGCCATATATCAGGCAGGGCGGCGGTGAAATAGGTTTTCGCGTAGTTCACCAGTATGGCGCCAATGATGGCACCATACAGTGTGTTTCGCCCCCCGATGGCAACCCAAACAATCAGCTCAATAGAATTCAGGGGAGAAAATTCACCGGGATTAATAATACCGACCTGAGGCACATAGAGCGCACCCGCGATCCCCGCCAGTACGGCTGAAAAAACAAAAATCCATAACTTAATATTTTCCACCCGATAACCTATAAAGCGACTACGACTTTCAGCGTCACGAATGGCGACACAGGCTAACCCCAGACGCGAACTGACGATATAACGGCTAATCGCATAACCTATCGCCAGGGCTCCCGACGACGCCAGAAACAATCCAATACGGGTCGTGTCTTCGCGCAGGTCGAAGCCAAGAATATCTTTAAAATCCGTCAGACCGTTGTTACCGCCAAAACCCATTTCATTGCGAAAAAAGGCCAGCATCAGTGCATAGGTCATCGCCTGGGTGATGATCGATAAATACACCCCGGTCACACGCGAACGAAAAGCCAGGTAACCAAAAACATAAGCCAATATGCCGGGGATGAGCATGACCATCAGGACAGCCAACCAAAAATGGTCAAAACCATGCCAGAACCAGGGCAGTTTATGCCAGTTCAGAAAAACCATAAAATCCGGCAAAATCGGATTACCATAAACACCGCGGTCACCAATCTGGCGCATGAGGTACATGCCCATAGCATAGCCGCCGAGAGAAAAAAAAGCGCCATGGCCCAGACTGAGAATTCCCAGATACCCCCAAACCAGATCAGCCGCCAGGGCCAGCAAGGCATAGGTTAGGTACTTACCCAGCAGAGTGACCGTATAGGTTGAAAGATGGAAAGCGCTACTTTCCGGAACCAGAAGATTGAGTAGCGGTACGGCAATACTTACCGCTAACAGGGTTGCCAGTAAATAAATACCGGGTTTGTCATTTTTAATGATATTCAGCATTCGCATGAATTAATCCTCTGCTGCACGGCCGCGTTGAGGAAACAGGCCCTTGGGGCGTTTCTGGATAAACAGGATGATAAAAATCAAAACCATAATCTTGGCCAGGACCGCCCCGACCCAGGGTTCCAGCACTTTACTGATTACGCCGAGACCCATTCCGGCCACTAAGGTACCCCACAAATTGCCTACCCCGCCAAACACCACCACCATAAAAGAGTCAATGATGTAAGCCTGTCCGAGGTTGGGACCAACATTGGTCAAAAGACTTAGCGCCACACCGGCCAGCCCGGCAATACCTGAGCCAAGCCCAAAGGTCAGCGCATCCACCCACTCTGAACGTACCCCCATGGCGCGGGCCATTCTTCGGTTCTGTGAGACAGCACGCACCTGCAAACCTAATCGTGTTTTTTTCATCACAAGAATCAAGACGCTAAATACCAGCAAACAGAAAATGATGATATAAAAACGATTCCAGGTCAGTTCCAGCATATCGTTGATCTTCCAAGCGCCAGACATCCATTGAGGGGTTTCGACACTACGATTCAACGGTGAGAAAATCGAGCGCACAGTCTGTTGCAGGATCAGACTGACACCAAATGTCGCCAGCAAGGTTTCCAGTGGCCGCCCATATAAATGACGAATGACGCTACGCTCAATGCCAATACCCACCAGACCAGAAACTATAAAGGCCGCTGGAATAGCGACCAGGATCGACAGAGCAATATGGTTGGGCATTAAAAGCTGGATAACATAGGTGGTGTAGGCGCCGATCATCATTAATTCACCGTGAGCCATATTGATCACTCCCATCACGCCAAAAGTGATCGCAAGGCCAATCGCCGACAGGGCTAAAACCGAACCCAGACTCAGACCGAAGAACAGAGTTTCCGCCTTCGCGTATAGATCGCGCTGATCATTGATCTTGTTTATCGCAGTCTGGGCCTTCTTTTTCAGTGCCTTATTTGGAGCCTGATAATTTGTCAGCGCATTCATAGCCGAGGTATTGAGGCTCCCCGTCAAGGTACCAATCGCATTCATCTGTGCCGCTTCATCCCCATTTTTAAGCTGGCCTATAGCCCTCAGGGTCCGCATGGCCGTCAGAACCTTAGGATCCGTTTCTTTCGCTATCATCGCATCGATCAGGCGTGTAGCCTGAGTTTCCGGATGTTTTAAAAGCTCTTGTACTGCAGACAGTCTGATTGCAGGATCATTGTTTTTGAGCTGCATTACCGCCAGAGACTGGCGTATCAGACCCCTTAGTCGGTTATTGATTCTTGCTTTTTTAAACCCCCGTTTTCTCTCCTGCGTGATCACTTCAGATCCAAACAGGGCGGTGAAGGTATAGTTGTCATCTTTTTGCTTAAGGATATAAAGTTCTTTGCTGTATTTGGCAAAATACAATTGCCCTTCCAGCATCGATTTTAAGGCCACATAAGCTTCTGCCGGATTATGTTGTGCAATAACCTCAATCGCTCGCGCCTTGCTGCGGTAACTTTGTGAACTAAGCGTTTTCCATGATTTCGCCAAGGTCATTTCAGCGGCCACCGATGCCTGCACGAAACCCATCAGGATAGAGAAACACAGCAGCAGCGACACCCATTTTCTGGCTGGAAATATTATTGCAAATTCAGACATATCTGATCTCGTTTCATAATAAAAAGGGGTGCATAGAACAAAAACGAAATCCTGTTCGCTGACATCCTATACACCCAGACTCAAAAGAGTATCGTCGTAGTACGATACCCTTTGAGCGTTACTGCAGAGAGTTTAGTAATTCTGACCACTGCACTTTTTGGTTTTGACGTTATAGTTGCCGCAGGACAAAGGCGCGCGCCAGTCAGAAATAAGATCCTTGGAACCCGGCAGATAATTGGACCAGGCATCACCGGCCACCATGCCCGAGGTTTTCCAGACAATATCAAACTGGCCGTCTTTTTGGATCTCACCAATGAATACCGGTTTGGTAATATGATGATTAGGCATCATTGCCGCATAACCACCTGACAGATTCGGCACCGTAATGCCAATCAGTGCTTTCTGAACGGCTGTGGAATCAGTGGTGCCAGCTTTTTCAACGGCTTTGACCCACATATTGAAGCCAATATAATCTGCTTCCATCGGATCGTTGGTTACGCGCTTCTTGTTTTTAATGAATTTATGCCAGTTCTTGATGAAGGTTCTGTTTGCAGGAGAATCAATACTCATGAAGTAATTCCAGGCAGCCATATGCCCCACCAATGGCCTTGCATCAAGACCGGATAGCTCTTCTTCACCCACCGAAAAGGCCATTACAGGAATATCTTCAGCCGAAATACCCTGGTTAGCGAGTTCCTTATAGAAGGGAATATTGGCGTCACCATTAATGGTGGATACCACAGCCGTTTTCTTGCCGGTACTACCAAATTTCTTAATCTGCGAGACGATCGACTGCCAGTCAGAATAACCGAAGGGCGTGTAGTTGATCATGATGTCTTTTTCCTTAACCCCCTTTGAGAGCAGATAGGCCTTGAGAATTTTATTGGTGGTACGTGGGTAAACGTAGTCGGTACCCGCCAGAACCCAGCGTTTAACGCCCACTTCATTCATCAGATAATTAACCGCAGGTATCGCTTGCTGATTAGGCGCGGCGCCAGTGTAGAATATATTTTTCGAAGATTCCTCACCCTCATACTGCACGGGATAAAAGAGAATACTGTTCAGTTCTTCGAATACTGGCAATACCGATTTACGTGAAACCGAAGTCCAGCAACCAAACACCACCGCAACATGATCCTTGCTGATCAGTTCGCGCGCTTTTTCAGCAAACAGCGGCCAGTTAGAAGCCGGATCGACCACGACAGGTACGAGTTTCTTTCCCAGCAACCCCCCTTTTTTGTTCTGCTCGTCAATTAGCATCAACATGGTGTCTTTCAGAGTCGTCTCTGAAATCGCCATAGTGCCGGATAGTGAATGCAAAACACCCACCTTGATAGTGTCTCCCGCCCAGGCCAGCGTGGTACTAAGCAATGATGAGGCGGTCAGTACTGCAGCGATCGCCAGTTTTCTAAGATTTTTTGTTGTCATAATAAAAACTCCCGTATGTTTTAAATCTGAAATTGCATGCCAAATAAAACAGCATTGTGATCGATACCCTTTACGCCGCTGGCGCTGGCGTCACCGCTGGTCAGATTCAGGTTTAACTTGAGGTTCTGACCGGATATCACATAGTTAACACCCACTTCAGTCAATGAACTGCTATCACCAACCGAGGGATTATTACTGGTATAACGCACATAAGGCTGGTATTTGCCCGGGCCTGTCTGATTACCGATCAAATAGGCAAAACTCGCGAAATACGCGGAGCCATCAAACATGGAGAAAGTGGGGGTTAGCGCCGCAGTAGAAATATCAAAGGACTTGTATTCACCTTCAATCGTGACTGCAGCACCATTCATTAGTGGCTTTTCAAACAGACCATCAATGGCATAACCTGTGAACGAACCCGACTGCGTAGCGGTACCATAACCATCCCCTTGATGTTGAGCGGAAATAGCTAACGTCAGGATATTACCGGCTTTGCCATAATAGGTGCTGCTGGTGTAATAACCCGGATTGGATTCTTTATTAAGAAAATTGTAAGCCATGCGCGTGGCGAACAAGGGTGCATCTGTTTGATTAGCTTTGCCACTGTAACCATCAAACACACCAATGGCATACTGGAATTTTCCCAGACTGCCCCAGGCCGTGACACCATCGTCACGGCCATAGGTGCCCGCCACACCGTTCGCGCCGTGTTTGCTATCATTGTCAGAAGGATAAAGAGGCACGCTGTACTGGCCCCAGGTAAGACCATAAAACGGTCCGTTCATTTCGATGCGATCAGCCGGCGTCAACATACGCCCCATCCATACATTGAACTTTTTAGTGGGTTCATACTGAACGATAGCATCCAGTACGCCGTATTCGCCCCACATTTTGTCCGTACCAAAATAAAATTTAAAGTCTTTGGTGGCCTGTCCTGAGATATACAAACGCATATTTTCAAGATTGAAATTATTAGCCCGGCTGGTGCCGTTTGGCGCACCATCGCCAACAGAGGCGACGGAAGTGCGTATTCCTGCGCCAAAGCTGATCCAGCGGGTATTATCAATCTGAATTTTGCCGCCGGCCCACACCGGCGCACTGCTTGCAATAAGCAGGCTACTCAAAAGCAGCGATTTCCCAACTACATTTTTTCTTTGCATTTCTAGATTCCTGTTGCTATGGCCAAGGGGCCGGTTAAAGGTCAAGGAAAAAGTCAGGCGATGTGCAGAACCATAAAATAGCCGCCTGACTTTTATGAGTATCGAGTTTAAACACAGCCGGGCCGGTACAAAATTCGGCAACTGGCGCAGAGGCATACGTCAAATGACGCATGGCCCACAAATTGCTGATGAGATATTTATTTAATACTTTATAATAAGAAGCTGACAGCCAGGCATGGCCGCATTGACAGGTATGACAGATTTTCCATGAGCATAAATAAAGATGCCTTGCTGATTAGGCGTGAGTACAACCAATGGGTGGCGAATGAAACCCTGGAAGACTACGCCCTGCGTTATACCGCCAAACAGGCCCGACGCTGGTCAGCCAGCTCGGTGGCCAATACCGCCCTGGGGATTGTCTCTTTTCTGGCGCTGGAGGCTATTGGCGGCGCTATTACCCTGAATTACGGCTTTACTAACGCCATGTGGGCGATCCTGGTGGTCGGCGCAATCATTTTCCTCTCCGGATTACCCCTGTCCTATTATGCCGCCCGCGATGGTGTGGATATCGATCTCCTCACCCGTGGGGCCGGGTTCGGTTATATCGGTTCCACCATTTCATCATTGATCTACGCCTCGTTTACCTTTATTTTCTTTGCCCTGGAAGCCGCGATCATGTCGATGGCCATCCATATGATGGTTAATATCCCACTATCCCTGGCCTACGTGATCAGCGCGGTCGTGATCATCCCCCTGGTGACCCACGGGATCAGCCGTATTTCCCGTTTTCAGGCCTGGACCCAGCCCATCTGGTTATTTATGCAGATCTTGCCGCTGGTTTTTATCGCGGCCCATGAATCAGCCGCCTTTACCAACTGGATGACATTCACCGGTCTTGAGGCAGGAGGAAAGCAAGGATTTGATCTTCTGCTTTTTGGCGCAGCGGCAGCCGTCATTTTCCCCCTGATCGCGCAAAATGGTGAACAGGCCGATTTTTTACGTTTTTTGCCCACCACCGATCAGTGCAAAAAAAGCCAGTGGTGGATGGCCGTGGTGGGCGCCGGGCCGGGCTGGGTGGTGTTTGGGGTCGTTAAACTGTTTATCGGCTCGTTTCTCGCAGTTCTGGCCCTGAGTCACGGCTTGCCGCCGTCGCTGGCCAGCGATCCGGCGCACATGTACACCGTGGCCTTCAAATATATTAGCGCGAATCCTGACATGGCCCTGTGGCTAGCCGGAATTTTCGTCATCATTTCACAATTGAAAATCAACGTTACCAATGCCTATGCCGGCTCCATCGCCTGGGGGAATTTTTTCTCGCGGCTGACGCATAATCACCCAGGACGGGTGGTCTGGCTGGTGTTCAATGTCGTGATTGCGCTGATGCTGATGGAACTAGGTCTGTATCAGGCCTTCGAACATATTTTGATCACCTATGCCAGCCTGGTAGTGGCCTGGATCGGCTGTGTTGTCGCCGATCTGGTAATCAATAAACCCCTGGGTTTAAGTCCTCCGCATATCGAGTTCAGACGCGGCCATCTCTATGACATCAATCCGGTCGGTGTGATTTCGATGTTGTTCGCTTCCTCTGTTGGCATCGCCGCCAACCTCGGCTTTTTCGGCAGGGTTGCCGAAGCGCTGGCTGCATTTTTATCTTTGTCGATCCCTTTTATCACCGTGCCTTTGATCGCATGGCTAACCCAGGGACGGTTTTATCTGGCTCGTCCTGAAGAAGAATCTGAATCTGAACCTGAATCTTCACAGCAGCATTGCCGCATGTGTGAAAACCTGTTTGATCATGAAGATATGAGTCATTGTCCCAGTTATGCAGGGCCCATCTGCTCCCTGTGTTGCGCGCTGGACGTGCGTTGTGCTGACCAATGCCGACCACAGGCCCATCTGGCGGCACAAACCTCAGCCCTGTTCAGCCGAATATTCCCCGCCTTTATTAATCAGAAACTGCATTCCGTAAGTGGGCGTTTTCTGGGTATATTCATAATAACCGCCGGCATTATCGCCAGCCTGCTGGCGATAGTATTTTATGCCCGGCAGGAAAAATCACTGGCCGATCTGGCGCTGATCAGCAGCACATTGTGGCAGGTGTTTTTTCTGCTGTTGTTACTCACCGGGGTCTTAATCTGGCTTTATGTCCTGGCCCAGAAAAGCGCCCGTCTCGCACTTAACGAGACCCAGCTTCAAGCAGAATTGCTGACGCAGGAAGTCAATGCACATGAGGTAACGGCCGTCGAGCTGGCCCAGGCTCGCGATGTGGCCAATGCAGCCAACCGGGCCAAGTCACGTTATTTATCAGGCGTTAGTCATGAACTCAGAACGCCCCTGAACACGATTTTTGGCTATGCCCAGCTTATGGAAGCGGATTCCCGGCTGGATGGCAAAAGCCGGAAAATCGCCACCGTGATAAAACGTAGCAGTGAGCACCTGTCCGATGTGATCGAGGGTTTGCTGGAAATTTCCAAAATTGAGGCGCGCAAGCTTGATCTGCACCGTGACACCGTCAATCTGCGCTCGTTGATTCAACAACTTGAAGATATGTTTCGACCCCTGGCCGAGAGCAAGGGGATTGATTTTATTATTCATTGCCAGGCGGAATTGCCCCGTTTCGTTTCTATTGATGAAAAGCGGCTACGGCAGATCCTGTTGAATCTATTATCCAATGCGATCAAGTTCACCCCCGAAGGCAAGGTGGAACTGCATATCAGTTACCGCAACCAGGTTGCCCGCATGCAGATCAAAGACTCGGGGATTGGCATTGCAAAAACTGACCAGCAGAGAATTTTTGAACCCTTCGAGCGCGTCCGCGACAGCCAGACTCAGCTTATTAGTGGAACCGGCCTGGGTCTGTCGATCAGCCGCCTGCTCGCTGAAATGATGGGCGGTAACCTTGAGCTGAAAAGCCAGCCCGGTCGCGGCAGTGAATTTTGCCTGAGTCTTTTTTTGCCCGGTGTGAGTGAGGGGATTGCAGTCAATCAAAGTCAGAGGGATATACAGGGCTATACCGGACACCCACAACATATCATGGTCGTCGATGATGAAAGCAGCCACCGGCATTTGATTCATGATTTTTTGCATCCTTTGGGCTTTATCGTACATCAGGCTGAGTCCGGCAGGCAGGCGCTGGATTTATTAAAGGAACAATCGGTTGATCTGTTTTTACTGGATATTTCCATGCCCGGAATGGATGGCTGGCAGTTATTGACCGAGCTTCGCACGCGGGGATTCAGCGTGCCGGTGATCATACTCTCGGCGGAGTCCTATGACGATGCTCGGCTAAACCAGCAGAATGCAGATTTTCAGACCTATATCAGCAAGCCCGTACGATTAGAAAAACTTCTGGAGCAATTACAACGCTGTCTTAACCTGAATTGGTACAGTTCTGAACCTGTATCTGATGCCGATGAAAATATCAATGATGAAGACCCCTGCCCGGATCAGGGATCCATCGCATCCCTGAGGGAGGTTGCAAAAATTGGCTACCTGAAAGGCGTACTTGAATATACCGAACAGATTGAATTGCAAAATCCGAAAACTCAATGGATAAGCCATCTGAGAACATTGGCAGATACCTGCGATCTGGATGGAATCGTGCGCGTCATCGATGATCTGGTTAAACTGAAAGGTAATGCCGACTAATGCAAAAATTCAGAGATAAAATAACGGTTCTAGTCGTCGACGATTCACCGGATTCACTGGGCATGATCAACATGGCTCTGGATGAGGCCGGCATTGCAGTATTAATTGCACTCAATGGCCAGCAGGCCATGAATGTGCTGGAGCAAGTCACCCCCGATATCATTTTACTGGATGCCATTATGCCGGTCATGGACGGTTTCGAATGCGCCCACGAAATTCGCAAAAAACTACCCTTGACGCCGATCATTTTCATGACCGGTCTTAGCGAGGTTGAGCATATTGTCAAAGCCTTCGATGCGGGCGGTAATGATTATATTATTAAACCCATCCGCCCAGAAGAGTTGCTTGTTCGCATTCGCCAGCATACCAGTAGTGCGCGCATGCTGATCGAAGCCCAGAAAGCGCTGGACTCCATGCGCCAGCATGTGTTTTGCATCGATAAAAGCGGCAGGATTTTATGGGCAACACCGGAAGCCCAGGCTTTATTAAATCAGTATCAACACCAGGAAGGCTGCGAAGCCACTGAATCCCGTCTCCGACTCAGCCGCTGGTTGCCTAATGGTCAGGCTGGACATGGCTTGGCCCTGCCGTTACAGCAGCAAAACATAGTGCTCACCGTGCATTATTTTAAACAGACTGAAGAGGATGAATATCTTCTTAAAATTCAATCTCCAGACGTCGAAATTGATCCTGTGATCCTGGAGGAAAGTCTAGCCATAACCTCGCGTGAAGCCGAGGTACTATTATGGCTTGCACACGGCAAAACCAACCGGGAAATTGCAGAAATTCTTGAAATAAGTCCGAGAACTGTAAACAAACATCTGGAACAACTGTATCCTAAAATCGGTGCGGACAATCGAACTGTGGCGGCGTCGGTTGCCATACAGATTATTCTTGGCGGACGCATGGGTTCCCCTCCCGGTTAATAAACTACCCCGCCGCAAGCCCCAAGGGATTAAACCCGCAACAATTAAAGTTTGTTCCATATTTCGCCGTTAATATCAAAAAGTTAAAACATATACACTCAACTCAGACGACAAATAAATCCATGAACATCATTTCCTCCCTATTGTTTGCCGGTGTCCTGTTTGTGCTTGCCAGTACCGGCGCACAGGCAGGCACGTTAAATGATGGCCTGCGCGCCTTCAAAGCCGGTGATTATCAGCAGGCGATGGCTTACTGGAAACCGCTGGCGGAAAAACACGATCCCGATGCACTGTACAACATCGGCCTGCTCTACATGAAAGGACTGGGGGTTAAAAAGAACTATCGCGCCACCAAACACTGGTTTAAGCAGGCGGCGAAATATGGCAGCGTGGATGCTGCTTATAATCTGGGCGTGATGTACAAAAAACGGCGTTTCGGCTACCCCAGCAGCAAGGATGCCCTCTACTGGTGGCGGCAGGCCGCCGCACGCGGACATCCTGCCTCCCAGTTTAACCTCGGCGTTATGCTGGCCTACGGTAACGGCACGAGAAAAGATGTCCCCGCCGCGCTCAAATTATGGCAAAAAGCCGCCCGCCAGGGTAACGCCAACGCCATTCGCACGCTGGCGCAGGTCTATAAGAAGGGCCTGCTCGGCATCCCAGCCAATCCGGCCAAAGCCGCCTACTGGGAAAAAAGAGCACAACAGGCGCCACACTGACGGGCCGGCGGATCTGCTAAGATAAACGCTAAATAACGGTTCCAAATACCCGTGTACTTTAGGAATGGCCGTTCGTCCTGAGCTTGTCGAAGGAAGCTTGTCGAAGGAAGCCCTTCGGCTTCGCTCAGGAGAGCCTTGTCGAAGGAAGCCCTTCGCGCTTCGCTCTACCCATCCTACTGTTTTTCGCTGCAAGTAGCGGGGAATAACACCCAAAGAGATTCACAAGTGATCGGGTATTTGGAACGCTTATTTTAGCCCCGATCTCTGACGAAGTTGCGCGCATCATGAGCCACCTTGTCCACGCTGGTATGCCGCACGTCCTTGCCTTTGACCAAATAGATCACATATTCACAGATATTGCGGGAGCGATCACCGATGCGTTCCAATGCACGGGCGGACCACATCATATCCACTAGAATCGGGATAGTGCGAGGATCTTCCATCATGTAAGTCATGAGGTTGCGCAGAATGGTTTCATACTCCTGATCGACCTTTTTATCCCCACGTGCGACAGTAACCGCCGCATCACTGTCAGTTCGGGCAAAAGTATCCAGGGCATTGTGCAGGAGTTTGGCCACCAGATCGCCCATGTGAACGATTCCCGCCAGCATCTTGTTTTCACCTCCCTTTTCTGCAAAGTGCAGCGCCATGCGGCCGATACGCTCGGCTTCGTCGCCAATGCGTTCAAGATCGGTGATAGTTTTAATAACCGCGATCACCAAACGCAAATCGCTGGCCGCCGGCTGACGCCGCGCCAGAATCTGGGTACATTCCTCATCAATGGAAACCTCCAGAGCATTCACCTTGTAATCATTGGTCACCACCACTTCCGCCAGTGAGGCATCTCTCGTGGTCAGAGCCTTGATAGCGTCGGCAAGCTGTTGCTCGACGATACCGCCCATATACATAACGCGAGTCCGGATATCTTCCAGTTCCTCATTGAATTGTTGCGAAATATGCTGTCCCAGTTTTAGCTTGTCCATAATCGTCTCTCAATCTTTTAAAGAAGATGCAAGACAAAAGATGAAGAGATAAAAGAAACTTGTATCTCTCCTCTTGATATCTTGTATCTTGTATCTGCCTTTATTCATAGCGTCCTGTAGTAGTCTTCCGCCTTTTTCTTTTTCGGGTTAGTGAATATACGCCTAGTGCCGCCATACTCAATCAACTCACCCACGTACATGAACGCCGCGTAGTCGGATACGCGCCCGATCTGCTGCATGGTGTGCGTTACTATAATAATAGTCTATTTTTCCTTCAGTTCGTAGATCAGCGCTTCGAATAAATAACCCCGCCGCAAGCAGCGGGGAATGACACCCAAAGAGATTCAGGGAGGTTTCCGGCTCCTTCCCGTCTGCGTGACAGTAGTCAGCCCTTCAGGCTTCTGGGGGGCATGATCTCACTTTTCAGAAGAATGATCTCTTCAGGAAAATCACAGATGAAAGCGCTGCCCCGGCCAATTTCACTGTCAATGCGCAGATCAGCCTGATGCCGTTGCAGGGCGCGCTTAACGATGGCCAGCCCCAGCCCTGAACCTCCGGTATGGCGTGAACGCGCGATATCCACTCGGTAAAACCGCTCGGTAAGACGTTCGACATGATAGGGGGCGATGCCGATGCCGGTATCGTTCACCTCGAAGTGGGCGCCCGTCTCATCCCGATACCAGCGAATCCGAATAGCTCCACCCGCGGGCGTATAGTGAATAGCATTCACCACCAGATTGCTGAATACGCTATCCAGCTCCCTGGGATCCCCACGCAGAAACAGCTCGCTATCCACTTCGAACACCAGGGTATATTTATTCTCGCCGCTGATGATCTGCGCCTCTTCATGCAGACTTCCCAGCATCTGTGGCACATTCACTATTTCACTGCGAGGCCCTACTTTGTCATTGTCTACATTTGACAGCGTCGTCAGATCGTCCGTCAGCTGGCGCATGCGGATCGCCTGCTGCTGCATCGCCCGGAAAGTATGCTGTAGACGCTCGGCATCCAGATCGTCACAGTCTTCCAGCAGGTTTTCCAGATAACCGTTGATCACTGTCAGCGGTGTGCGCAATTCGTGGGAGATATTGGCAACAAAATCCCGCTGCATTTCTTCCACTCGTTTGGTCAGCGTCACATCGGACACCACCACCAGTTTCTGATTATTGCCATAGGGCACGATCTTCAGGGAGAGAATTTTCAGCTCGGCGATAGGCGAGGGAAAGTGGACCGCTTTTTCCTTATCCGTAGCCCTGAAATATTCCATAACCTCAGGATTGCGCAGCAGGTTGGTGAGACGCCGATCAACATCCTGGGGATATTTCAGCCCCAACAGTTCACCGGCCATTTCGTTCCACCATTCAATCTCGCCCTGCTCGCGCAGGACAATCACACCCTCGGGCAGAGCGGCGGTGGACTCACGAAAACGACTCAACAGCCTGACCAGTTTTTTGTTGCGGCGGCGTTTGCGCTGCTGCATGTGGTAGATCTCTGTAAAAATGTGGCCCCAGAGACCGTGGGATAGCGGCGGCGAGTATTTTTTCCTCTGCTCAAGCCAGCGCGCCAGCCTGATCAGGTTGCTGAAGTACCAACCAATCCAGGCCAGCATAAAGATCAACAGCGCAGTTTTGACGTGACCCGCCATCGTCCCCAACAGGATAGCAAGCAGGCCCAATACCACAAATTGCCAGAACTCTTTCACCGCCATGCGGATTTAGACCCGTTTGGAAAATCGGTAGCCGGAACCACGCACGGTCTGGACATGCCCATCATAGTCGAAGGGCGCCAGAGCCTTGCGCAAGCGCCGAATGTGAACATCCACGGTGCGATCCTCAATATAGACCTGATTTCCCCACACCTGATCCAGAAGCTGGTCGCGGCTGTAAACCCGTTCAGGGTGGGTCATAAAAAAGTGCAACAGGCGAAACTCGGTGGGCCCCAGTTTCACTGTCTTACCTTTAATATTGACCCGATGGCCGGCAGTATCAAGGCTAAGCCCCTCGATCACCACCATTTCTTCTTCCCTGCTTAGCCCGGAACGCCGTAACAGCGCCTTAATCCTTGCAATAAGTTCTTGAGTTGAAAAGGGTTTTGTAATGTAATCATCCGCGCCAACCGCAAAGCCCTTAAGCTTGCTAGACTCTTCACCGCGAGCGGTGAGCATGATGATAGGCAGATCACGGGTGACCTCTTCCCGCCGCAGACGCCGGGCAAAATCAATGCCGCTGATCCCTGGCAACATCCAGTCCAGCAGCACCACATCCGGCCGCGACCGGGCAATCACATCGGTCGCCTCGCGAACATCCTCAGCTTCAAGCACTTCAAAACCTGCCCGCGCCAGGGTAAAACTCAGCATCTCCCGAATGGCCAATTCATCCTCAACCACCAACACTCTGGAATTATTCTCGTCCGTCATAGCGTATCCCGTTATGAATAATGACAATTTTATGACATATTGATACCTTATCGTATCAAGATCAGTATTACACCCATGCAATATGACATTGACATGACAGATCTCCCAAAGCCTGCTTTTGCCTGTAACAAATTAGATAAAACGTGAATAATCACACATTTGAAGGGTCCCCCCCTATTAAATAAAATTACTTTATATATAATTTATAATGCAGGATGTATGCTGCACAAATCAGTTCTTAAGCCCCTAACCTACGAAAAAATTGTGCGAAACCCCGTAAGAATTAATCTAATGGCCCCTGATTAACTGCCATTACAAAATAACACAAGGCCTCAAGGTGAAACTGCTACTATTTATTGCTCTCATCCTTATCTCCCCCCTGAACCACGCGGAAGACATCCAGTATGTCAGCGACCAGCTGGTCATTACCTTACGCACAGGCCAGGGCAGCACATACCAGATCATCCGCACCCTGCCCAGCGGCACCAAACTGGACGTTCTCGAAATGACCGATACGGGTTATGCCAGAGTCAGAACCGAGGACGGTGATGAAGGCTGGATCCGCTCCCAGTACCTGAGTCCGGAGCCCATCGCACGATTAAAACTGCAAACAGCGGAAAAGAACCTCGATAAATTAAACGCTGAAAATACCCGCCTGCAGGAAGAAACAAAGAAACTGCGCAAACAGCGACACGAACTGAAGAGCACAAATAAGGATCTGCTGACCAGGGTCAAGACGGCAGAAAGCGAACTCAGCCGACTCGGCAAAGTCGCCGCCAAGCCTATCCTGCTCGACAGGGAAAACCGCAAACTGCAACAGCAGAATATTTCCCTGGAAAAGAAACTGCAAATGATAGCCCAGGAAAACCAGGTGCTCCGGGACCGCTCCCAGCGGGAATGGTTTATCGCCGGGGCCATCGTCCTGCTCGGCGGCATATTTCTGGGACTCTTGCTGCCCAAAATCCGTTGGAAAAAGAAAAACAGTTGGAAATAACCAAAACTAATTAAACATGAGTCCGTCCTCTATTTCCGATAACAAGACTTTTGTCCGCTGGTTTCGGGATTCCGCCCCTTACATAAACGCCTTTCGTGAGCGTACTTTCGTCATCGCTTTTGGTGGCGAAATGCTGGCGGACGCGCAGTTCTCAAGCCTGGTGCATGATCTTGCCCTGCTCAACAGCCTTGGCGTCAAACTAGTGCTGGTGCATGGGTGCCGCCCACAAATCGAAGCCCGGCTAAATAAGCGCCAGGCCCGGCTACGGTATGTTAATGGCCTGCGCATAACCGACGATGAGGCCCTTCTCTGCGTCAAGGAAGCCGCCGGTTGCGTGCGCCAGGACATTGAGGCGCTGTTATCCATGGGACTGACCAATTCACCGATGGCCGGCGCCTGCATCCGGGTGCTCTCCGGCAATTTCATCACCGCCCAGCCGCTGGGCGTGCGCGATGGCGTGGACTACCAGCACACTGGTGAGGTTCGGCGGATTGATACACCCGCACTCCGGAATCTGCTGGATTCCTCCGCTATCGCCCTGCTCTCCCCCATCGGTTATTCCCCCACCGGAGAAATTTTTAATCTTAATGCGGAAGACGTGGCCTCGGCCGTGGCCTCGCAGCTCAAGGCTGATAAACTGATTTATCTGGTCGATGGCAAGGGTCTGACCGACAACCGCAACCGCCTGATCCGTGAACTCACCCTCAGCGAGGCCCAAACACTACTGGAGAAAAAACACAAACGGAGTGAAGCCATCCAGCACTGCCTACAGGCCGCTATCCGCGCCTGTGGCCAGGCCGTGGCGCGCGCCCATATCATCAACCGCAATGTCGATGGCGCCCTGTTGCTGGAACTGTTTACCCGCGATGGCAGTGGCACCCTGCTAATGGCCGATCCCTTTGAGGATACGCGGCAGGCCAGGCTGGACGATATTGGCGCTATTCTTGAACTCATTACGCCGCTGGAAGTCGAGGATATTCTGGTGCGCCGTTCGCGTGAAAAACTGGAAATGGAAATCGAGCACTTTACGGTGGTGGAACGTGACGGTGCCATTCTCGCCTGTGCCGCACTGTATCCTTATATAAAGGAAAAAATCAGCGAGCTGGCCTGTCTGGCGGTACACCCGGATTACCGCACCCAGGGTCGCGGTAATGCCCTGTTAAGCTATATTGAAAAACAAAGTAAACAACTCGGTATCAAGCGGTTGTTCGTACTCAGCACGCGCGCCTCACACTGGTTTCGTGAGCATGGGTTCAGGCTTGACTCGTTAGATCGACTCCCCGTCAAACGACAAGCACTATACAACTATCAGCGCAAAGCAAAGGTCTTCATCAAGGAGCTTGCCTGATGGAAACTTCGGACAAGGCCGGGACAGACTCAGCGGCCACCCGCCCTTTTTTAAAATGGGCCGGCAACAAGTATCGAGTCCTTGAACAGATCCGGGCACTGCTGCCGCAAGGACAGCGGCTGATCGAACCCTTTGCCGGTTCCGGCGCCCTATTCTTGAATACCCGCTACCCGAGCTACCAGCTCTGTGATACCAATGCCGATCTCATTAAACTGTATCAATGCCTGAAAAAGGAAGGGAGCGTTTTTATCCGTGCCTGTAAGCGCTATTTCAGTGGCACATACAACAACGCTGATAGTTATTATGTCTTGCGCGAACGATTTAATACAACAAACAATATACGTCAGAAAGCGGCTCTGTTTGTCTATCTCAACCGGCACGGTTATAACGGCCTCTGCCGTTATAATTCAAAGGGCGGTTACAATGTCCCTTTCGGACGCTACGTGCGACCCTATTTCCCAGAAAAAGAAATGCTGGCCTTTCACCATAAGGCGCAATCAGCAAATTTTAAAATCTGCTCATTTGAGGAATCACTCAATCTCGCTCGTGCAGGCGATGTAATTTATTGTGACCCGCCCTATGTCCCACTATCTGACAGCGCTAATTTTACCCACTACAGCGCTGGCGGATTTGATCTTCAACAACAGCAAAAACTGGCGCAACTGGCGCAACAGCGCTGTCACGATGGAATTCCGGTTCTTATTTCAAACCACGATACCCACTTCACTCGTGAAATCTACTCCCATGCCGATACGTTCGGACATTTCAAAGTTCGACGCCTCATCAGTTGCAATGGCCAAAAACGAAAGCACGCCGATGAAATTCTGGCTTTGTTCGACATTCCGGACAAACTGCCCTGAAATATGCATTTATATACCCCTGTTTTAATAATCGAGATATAGATAAGATGTCATACAACGGTTAACAAATTATATTTGGGAGCAGCGTAAAAACTGGTTGGTTATGGCACGAGCCAGATGGCTGTTCCAAATACCAGTACACTTTAGGAATGGCCGTTCGCCCTGAGCTTGTCGAAGGGTGAATAGCCTTAAATATGGGTGTTTCAGGTTTACGTTCATGGTTCGACAAGGCTCTCCTGGGCGAAGCCGAAGGGCTCACCACGAACGTGGAAATCCACTAATGATCGGGTATTTGGGACGCTTATTTAGATAGCAATCGGCGAATAGCTTCTACTCTGAATGCAAATTTCTGGATATGATCTGACAGGATATGATCTAAATGACTGCTCCTAATACAAAAGAAACCATGAGAAGAACCGCATGAACAATCCATTCCAGGAACAACTCCTTAAATCAGGCATCGTGAGCAAACAGCAGGTGCAAAAAGCAAATAAGGACAAACAGAAAAAGAAAAAACAACAACGCAATCAAAAACAGCCGGCTATCGATGAAACCCGTCTTAAAGCCCGGCAGGCGGCCGACGAAAAAGCCAGACGCGATCGTGAATTAAACCAGAGAAAACAGGAGCAGGCTCGAAAAAAAGCGGTTTCTGCTGAAATCAATCAACTCATCATAGCCAACCGCATTGAACGAGATGAACAATGCGATATTCCCTACAACTTCGAACATCAGAAAAAGGTTAAACGGATTTACGTTAATGATGAAATGAAACAAAAAATCATACGGGGAAAATTAGGCATTGCCCGCATAGAAGGCCGCTATGAACTGGTGCCCCGCTCCATTGCGGAAAAAATTCAGCAACGAAATGAAAAACGCGTCATTTTGTTTGATGATGAGAAACCCGTGGTTGATGAAAATGATCCCTATGCCGAATATGAAGTTCCAGATGATTTGATTTGGTGATTTGTTACTCTCCCTCATGGGCCGGGCTTTACTCGTCTTGATCAATATCTTAACTGTCAGCTTCGCAATAGACTACGAGAAATGAGACCCATAGAGATGAAATTTGCAGAGATTCAAGCATCACCCCAGGCCGCGACCAATGATCCAGCTTGACCTCGGAGTATTGCCCTCGGGACACTTGCACTGGCTCCCCTCGGAAGAGGACGGCGATGCCAGACAAAAAAATAATCAGACCACTCTCGCCAACACATTTGCGCAAAGCATTGCTGAAGGCCTGGTGGCGTTGGCGGCAAAAGATGACGCTCGCAACCTGAGCTCTGTGCCTGGCTATTGGCGGGCCTTTACCTGCCACTATCTGGCTGCGCGCTGCCGGATGACACCGACCGACCCGGCGCATCCCGAAAACATTGCGGCACTCGATAAACAGCAAACAGCCTCACTGCTCGACAGTGTCCCGCCGATGCGCGGTGCCGAGTATCTCTCCCCTCAGGCGTTGAATAGTATCTGGTTCTGGCTCGATGACTGGGTATGCACACAAATCCGCCGCCAGGGCGGCCTCGTGGTATTCCTTAAAAAATACGCGTCACGCTGGCATCAGGTTGGCCGGGTTTGTTTCCACCTGGCGGAGAACAAGCTCGATCAGGATTACCCCTTCGCATTTATGGCAACCTATGCACCGGAACTCTCCCACCAAAGCCGTGGCCAAATTCGCCACCAGCCCCTGGCTAGGGCCTTGCAGGAATATGCAGGTGCCCGTAACAAGCAGGTTCTGATCCGTCTGCTGTCTCCTGTGCAACGCGTATCCGAGTCCAGTGATCTGATCCGGGAACTGATCGAAAGCGGCGATCTGTACCACCCGCTCGCATGGACACCCGCCGAGGCTTACGCCTTCCTCAGGGAAACACCGCTTTACGAACAGTGCGGCGTGATCGTCCGCCTCCCCGACTGGTGGAAAAAGCGCACCCGGCCACAGGTGAGCGTCACCATTGGCAGTGTTAAACAACAGAAGCTCGGTGCAGATGCGCTACTGGATTTTAAGCTGGGGATCGTCCTGGGTGACGAAAGCCTGAGCAAACGCGAGTTACAGGCGCTGCTCACGTCACAAGAGAGCCTGGTATTCATCAAAGGGCAATGGGTGGAGCTAGACCGTGAGAAACTGACCGAGGCGCTGGCGCACTGGAAAGAGGTGGCGGCCAGGGAGGGGGTGTCCTTTGCTGAGGGTATGCGTTTGCTGGCTGGCGCCCCGGCCGATCTGAGCCGGGCAGACACCGTCGCCGACGATCGGCCATGGGCTTTTGTCCAGCCAGGCCCGTGGCTGGGATCCTTGCTGGGAGAACTGCGAGCACCGGAAACACTCAAAACCATCGATCCCGGCAGCAGCCTCAAAACCCACCTGCGCCCCTATCAGAAAAACGGCGTCAGCTGGCTCTGGCTGCTGTCACAACTGGGACTTGGCGCCTGCCTGGCTGACGACATGGGGCTGGGCAAGACCATGCAAGTCATTGCGCTGTTACTGGTGTTGAAAAAGCAGCGCAGCAAAACACCTTCCCTCCTGGTGCTGCCTGCCTCGCTGCTGGCTAACTGGAAGACTGAACTGGAACGCTATGGCCCCTCCCTGCGCTGTCTGTTCATGCACCCCTCGCTAATGAACAAACAAGCGATTGAAGCCTTAGCCAGCGACAAGGGTGGCGACCATCTGGTAGGTATCCACCTGGTCCTCACCACGTACGGTATGTTGCTGAGACAACCCTGGCTACAGGCACAAGACTGGCGTTTGCTTATTCTCGATGAAGCACAGGCGATCAAGAATCCCAGCAGTCGGCAAACCCGTGCGGTCAAAAAACTAAACGCCCACTCCCGGATCGCACTGACCGGAACTCCGATAGAAAACCGGCTCGGCGATCTCTGGTCCCTGTTTGATTTCCTTTGCCCGGGCCTGCTCGGATCGGCGACGCGATTCAAAAGTTTTGTTAAATCGTTGTCCGCAGGGGAAAGCGATCACTATGCCCCCCTGCGGAATCTGGTGCGTCCCTACATCCTGCGTCGGCTCAAAACCGACAAAAGCATCATCAGCGATCTGCCGGAAAAAACCGAGCTGCGAGCCTGGTGTGGTCTGGCCAAAGCCCAGGCCGTATTATACCGAAAGGAAGTTAAAAAACTGGCCACGGCACTTGAAACACTGGAGGGCATACAACGGCGCGGCCTGGTGCTGGCCACCCTTATACGCCTCAAACAGATCTGCAACCACCCTTCACAACTGCTGGGCGATGACATCTATAACCCCAGCCACAGCGGTAAATTCACCCGCCTGGCCGAGTTATGTGAAGAGGTCGCCTCGCGCCAGGAAAAGATGCTGGTCTTCACCCAGTTTCGCGAGATAACCGGCCCGTTGGATGCCTTTCTCGCCGGGCAGTTTGGGCGACCCGGGCTGGTTCTGCATGGCGGCACCCCGGTCAAACAGCGCAAGCAGCGGGTAGATGATTTTCAACGGGAAAACGGGCCACCGTTTTTCATACTTTCGATCAAGGCTGGCGGCACTGGCTTGAACCTGACCGAAGCATCGCATGTGGTTCACTTCGATCGCTGGTGGAATCCGGCGGTGGAAAATCAGGCCACCGACCGAGCGTTTCGTATCGGTCAACGAAACAATGTCCTGGTCCACAAGTTCATCTGTCAGGGCACGGTAGAAGAGAAAATAGACGCCTTGATAGCAGAAAAAACGACCCTGGCCAATGATATACTGGAAAGCGGAAGCAGCGAGGCTCTGCTAACCGAAATGAATAATGCGGAATTATTAAAACTGGTTTCGCTCGACGTTAACAAGATTCAGGTCTGACGGGAGAATAGCCCATGTCTTATGGTGAATGGCGACCCTATGTGCCGGTTGCGAAGCGGCGCGCCGACGCGGTTCGGAAAATGAAACAACTGCGCAGCAAGGGCGCGGAGATCGAAGGCATCGAGATCCAGGGCCGCAACATCGCCCACAGCTTCTGGGGCAAAGCCTGGTGCAAACATCTGGAACAATTCAGCGACTTCGACAATCGCCTGCCACGCGGCCGAACCTATGTCCGTAACGGTTCGGTCTGCCATCTGGCGATCAAAAAGGGGGAAATCGAGGCCATCGTGTCCGGCTCTGAGCTATACCATGTCAATATTCAGATCACCGCCCTGGCCTCCGCCAAATGGAAAAATATACGCAAGCAGTGCGCGGGCCAGATTGGCTCGATGCTGGAATTATTACAGGGGCGACTCTCCAGCCAGGTGATGGGTATCGTGACCGACCCTGCAAAAGGACTGTTTCCTCAGCCCCGGGAAATCAAGTTCCAGTGCGACTGTCCCGACTGGGCCGACATGTGCAAACATATCGCTGCCGTGCTCTACGGAGTGGGCGCCCGGCTGGATGAAAAACCGGAACACCTGTTCACCCTGCGCAAGGTCGATCACCTGGAACTGATCTCGGCAGATCTGGACATGCAGACGGCCACCACTAAACAGGGGAAACGACGCCGGCTCGCAAACCAGGATCTCTCAAATGTGTTTGGCATTGATATCGAAGAGGCCACCCCGCCGCTAAAAAACCGAAAAACACCGAAGAAAAAAACCGCCCGCCGTGTAAACCCTGCCAAACAGTCCCGGAAGACTACAACAGTGGCACGCAGCAAACCCACGGCCCGCAAGACAAAACCCGTCGTGAAAAAAAAGACTTTTACGCAAACCGGCGCAGCCGTTGCCCGGCTGCGTAAACAGCTCAAACTAAGCCGCTCTCAGTTCGCCGATCTGATTGGTGTAAGCCCACAGAGCATCGCGAACTGGGAAGCCAAACGCGGAAAACTCAAACTTCAGACACGCACGCTGGAGGCGCTCAGCCAGGTATGGTTACAACAATAAACCACCTTGCAGCAAACACTGTGGGGCTATAGTTAACGTTAAACTCTTGCCCACCTCATTTGCTCCTGGCATTTCTCTCCTCGTTCCTGGCATTTTATGTAGCCTTTGTAGGGTGGGCACGGGTTTTGTGCCCACAGGCATTTCCTTGTAACGCGTGGGCACAAAACCCGTGCCCACCCTACCCTGTCGATATGACTCTTAACCTAAACCCGATTTTTGCACTTTCTCATGACGGCCTCCTAACCCGGATAA
>CAZQVV010000005.1:0-8554 GCA_964596835.1 uncultured Thiohalophilus sp.
AAACCCGTGCGCTGTTCACAAAACCAATTTTAATTTCCTGTGCAGATGCATTAAGCGACAGGAAAAAAGTGAACGTTAATAGTAATAGTCTTCTGCTAACTGATCGTCTGTTCAACATTAATATGGCTCTCTTGTGTTTTTATACCCGCGCATCCATTTAAAAATAGCGTTTAAAACCTGAGGTATCCCCACAAATATTTTTTAAAAGTCAAAAACTTATCTGTCCGCCAATGAACGCAAATATACGCTAATTAAAGGCAAAAGCATTGGTTATTGCATCCTGTGCCTCAGGTACATCAACATAAAATATTGGCGTTTATTCGCGTTCATTGGCGGATATTTCTTTTATCTGTTTAGTCCTGAACATTATTTTGTGAGGATACCTCATATTTAAAACGGTGATCCCATGGTGAACTGGAAAGTCTGAAGCCGATCACTCGGCTGATTATTCAATGGAACCGCATAACTGAAGCGCATGGCACCCACCGGCGCCAGCCATAAAAACGCCACACCGACTGACTGCCGGAGCCCCTTGAACTCTATTTTTTCCTGAGCCGAAAACACATTGCCGATATCGAAGAAGACGCTGATCCGGGTCGAAGCCGACTTCTCGGTAAACGGGTTCGGCAAAATCAGTTCAATATTGCCGACAAATTTCTTGTCACCACCAACGGTATAATTGGTCCGGGCATCCAGCGGTCCCAGTGAGTTGCTTTGATAACCGCGCACTGAGTTACTGCCGCCCGCGTAGTAACGCTGAAACGGTGGAAGGGAACTACTATTACTATACCCTTTAGCATACCCCAGCACTCCCTTGAGCATCAGCGTGACCTGCTTGCCCAGCGCAATATACTGCACATGCCGCAGGTTCAGCTTGTAATATTGCAAATCACTGCCGGGTAGCGTCAGATCCGCCCCCGCCCGGGTATAGGCGCCGGCCGTCGGCAATATCCTGCGGTTTCTACGATCCCGTAACCAGGACACACCCGCATTGAAAGTGGTATAGACATTACCATTTTTATTAATAAAATCAAGTATATCCTGTGCAGTGTAGGTCGCATCTGAAAATAAACCGGTACTATCGTAACCCAGGGTGAACAGGGAACGATCGGTTTCATTCAGTGGCAGGCCATAACTAACTGATAATCCGTGGCTTTCTGTTAGATAGTTGGTGACATAGATCCTGGAGGTATCCAGTTTGCGATAATAAAGCCTGAAACCCCGGCTAATACCATCCGCGGTATAGTAAGGATCCGTATAATTCAGGCTGATATTCGAGCTGACGGTACTCCTGGCGATTGAGATTCCAACCTGCTTGCCGGTACCGACAAAGTTTTGCTGGGTAATGGCCATATTAATCATGGCGCCCTGGCTGTCAGAATAACCCAGACCTGCGGTTAGGTTGCCCGTCGGCCGCTCGGACACGCTAAAGTTAACATCGACCTGATCCGTCGTGCCCGGCACTGAAGGCGTTTCAACATTCACCTTGTCGAAGAAACCCAGCCGGTTAAGGCGCGTGCGTGAAGTCGAAACCAGTTTGGTCGACATCCAGTCCCCTTCCATCTGTCGAACTTCGCGTCGGATCACTTCATCCTTCGACTTGCTGTTCCCCCTGATGTTGACCCGGCGCACATACACCCGCCGACCCGGATCGATAAAAATGGTCAACCCAACCGTGCGCGTATCTTTGTCCACATCCGGCACAATATTAACATTCGCAAACGCATAGCCTTCTTCTGCCAGACGATTGGAAATACGTTCACTGGTATCGAGGCTTTTCCGGCGGGAAAAAATATCATCGTCCTTCAAACTGACCAGTGGCCACAGTTCCTTTTTAGGAACAATCAGATCACCGGCAAGTTTGACACTTCGGATCCTGAATTCGCTACCTTCACTCAGGTTGATGGTGATATAGACCTCATCTTTATCCGGTGTAAGCGAAACCTGGGTGGAATCAATTTTGAAATTAATATAGCCGCGATCCAGATACCACGATTTAATGGTTTCCAGATCCGCACCCAGCAATTGTTTGGAATACTTGTTGCGCCCACCGAATAGCGAACTCTCCCCCAGCTTCATGTGTTTGAGTAAGGTTTGACTGCTGAAACGCTTGTTACCGGTAATGGTGATCGCTGCAATCTCGGCCGGTTCACCTTCGGCAATTTTAATCGTCACATCCACCCGGTTGCGTTCAAGCTGTTCAGTTTTGGCGGTAACTTTGACCCCGTATTTACCAAGACTATAATATTGGCGTTTGAGTTCCTGCTCGATTTTATCCAGCAATGACCGATCCAGCACCCGGCCCTTGGCCAGACCCAACTGCTTCAATGAGGTTTTAAGCTGGTCCGTGCTAATAGCCGAGTTACCTTCAAACTTGACGTTTGCAATCGCAGCGCGTTCTGCGACGAAGACCACGAGGACATTGCCATCACGTTCAAGCCGCACATCCTTGAAATAGCCGCTTTTGTAAAGGCGGCGAATGGCCTGGATGCCCAGTTTCTCATTCAGCGTATCGCCAATCTTGATCGGCAGATAGTTAAACACCGTTCCCACGGTGATCCGCTGCAACCCTTCAAGTCGAATATCTTTAATGACAAAGGGATTGTAGGCAAAGGCAAGCTTCCCCACAAAACAACTTATTAACGTCAAGGCAAGCTTTTTTTTCATTAAACACTTAACTTCCAGTTCTTAATTGAGCAGGCGCACAAGATCATTGTACATGGCCAGACTCATTAACAATACCAGCGCCGCAACACCGATTTGTTGACCAATAATTTCCGTTTTTTCGGAAACCGGACTCCCCTTGACCGCTTCAACCAGGTAGAACATCAGGTGCCCACCGTCCAGCACCGGCACCGGCAACAGGTTTAAAATACTCAGGCTAATGCTGACAATGGCGAGAAAACCAAGAAACCGGGCAAGACCGGCGCTGGCGGACTGGCCTGCATATACCGCAATATTCAGGGGACCACTTAGATTTTTTACCGAAATCTCACCGCCAACAATCTTGGCCAGCATTTTCAGCGTTAGCCAGGCATCGCTCCAGGACTTGTCCCAGGCATTGGCCGCAGCGGCCAATACACCATAATGATACAGGACTCTGTTCGCATCACTCACATAAGGTCCGATACCCAACCTGCCAACCGTCTTGCCCTTATACTTTGCTGACATGGTATGAACGGGAATGTCCATTTCATAACCATCGCGCTCAATCCGTAATACCAGATCCTGATCCGGCCGCGCACTGACAATTTTGACCAGTTCCATCCAATTATTGACAGCCTTCTCGCCAATGCGAATGATCCGATCCTTTTTCTGCAGGCCCACTTTTGCTGCTGGTGAATCTTTCATGACCCGACCCACTATCGATTTTAGGGGTTCTTGCCGGGGGCTAAAACCGAGAATCTCGAACAACTTGCCCGGCTCCAGCTCCTGCGCGCTCTTTGATAGGTTCAGTTCAGTTCTAAAGATCTGACCGTCTTTGTTCTCCAGGGTCATTTTTACGCTGTCCCGATCCACCATAGCCGGTAACAGGGTTTCCAGCGCCACATCCCAGATCGGGGTTTGTTTGCCATTAATGGTCAGAATTTTCTGTCCGGACGCCAATCCCGCCTGTGCGGCCGGTGTGCCCTCTTTCACTTTACCGATAATCGGTGCAAAACCATGAATACCAATGATAAACATCATCCAGTAGGCGAAAATAGCAAACATAAAATTGAAGGCCGGACCAGCGAAAACAACAGCAAAGCGAGTGCGCAGAGACTGGTGATCAAAGGCTCGGTGCGCCTCCGCCTCGGGCACATCACCTTCATGACCGTCCAGCATTTTCACATAACCGCCCAGTGGCAGGCTGCCAATCGTAAACTCAGTCTGATCTTTACCGAAGGTTTTTTTCCACAACGGTTTGCCAAAGCCGATAGAGAAGCGCAGGATTTTTATTCCGAGACGGCGCGCCACCCAAAAATGACCAAACTCATGAACGGCCACCAGCAGGCTGATGGCGATCAGAAAGGCGCCTAAATTATATAAAATATCAAACATCGCTAACCTGCTTTCTTATCCTGCCAGTAATAGTCTGCCAGCCGCATCCCGCGCCAGGGCATCGTCCTCAAGAACCACCTGCAACGAGTCGGCTTCCTGTGCGCTTACCGTTTGCATAACCTTCTCAACCAGCGTAGCGATAGCCGTGAACGCAAGCCGCTGTTCCAGAAAGGCCTGCACGGCCACTTCATTGGCCGCATTTAATATCGCGGGCATCGTACCCCCGGCGCGAATGGCCTCTTTGGCAAGCCGCAAACAGGGAAACCGGGCATAGTCCGGTTTCTGAAACTCCAACGGTACACTGGAAAAAAAGTCTAACCGATCAACGCCTGATTCCATGCGCTGTGGCCAGGCCAGAGCATGAGCGATCGGAGTGCGCATATCAGGCATGCCCATTTGCGCCAGCACCGAACCATCAACATATTCCACCATGGAATGAATAATACTTTGGGGATGCACCACAATCTCGACATTATCCGGCGAGGTATCAAATAGCCAGCAAGCCTCAATCAGTTCCAGCCCCTTGTTCATCATGGTCGCTGAATCCACCGAAATCTTGCGCCCCATACTCCAGTTAGGATGCGCGCAGGCCTGATCCGGCGTCACCCTGTCCAGTTTATCAAGCGGTGTATTCCGGAATGGCCCGCCCGAACCCGTCAATAGAATTTTCCGCACGCCTATCGCCGCCAGACCCTCGCGATAGTTTTCCGGCATGCTTTGAAAAATAGCGTTGTGTTCGCTGTCAATAGGCAGTAGCTCGGCCCCGCTTTTATGTACCGCATCCATAAAAAGACGCCCGGACATCACCAGCACTTCCTTGTTAGCCAGCAATACCCGCTTACCAGCTTCTGCGGCGGCCAGGGTCGGTAACAATCCGGCCCCGCCGACGATAGCCGCCATAACATAATCCGCCTGCGCCAGACTGGCGACCTCGATCAATCCCGCCAATCCCTGCCGAACCCGGGTTGCCAGACCCGCCTGTTTTATTTTTTGCTCCAACAGCTCTGCCGCATCCTCATCCACCATCACGGCAAATTCCGGCTGCACGGCCTGGCACTGCTGAAACAAGCGCTCGACCTGGGTGTTCGCCGTTAAGGCGACAACCTGAAAACGCTCTTTCTGGTGCGCGAGTACGTCCAGCGTACTGACGCCAATGGAACCGGTAGAACCCAGAATGGTGATGCCGGTCATACCTTTCCCAAAATTAACAACAGACCGCCCAGGAAAAAAGGCGCCGCAGAAGTGAGACTGTCGATTCGATCCAGTACGCCACCATGCCCCGGCAGTAACACACCACTATCTTTTAGATTCACCTGCCGCTTGAACAGGCTTTCAGTCAAATCGCCCGCAATAGAAACCGCGGTCACAACAACAGCCAGAATGACAAATTTCAGGAGGGGTAGTTCAAAATAAAGTGCGCCACCAATCGCCAACAGGGTAGCTGCCACTATGGCGCCCGCCACCCCCTCCCAGCTTTTTCCGGGACTCACCTTCGGGAGTAATTTTCGTCTGCCCCACTGGCGACCGGAAAAATAGGCTGCGCTGTCTGCCGACCAGATGAGCAAGAGCAACAGCAGCACATAGGCTGGGCCAAATGCGGGTGCCGATCGCAGGGTAATGAGCGCCATAAAAGGCGGAAGCAACAAGACAAACCCCACCAGCGCCTTAATGAGTTGATGGCCGCGCAAATAATCCTGGCCTCGGGCATAAGCCAGTATCAATAATACGGCACACAACCACCAGCACAGAGATAAAGCCAGAACAAATAGAATCAGGCCCGGATCATCATATTTCCAAAGCAGGTACAGGCATAAGCCAAACAACATTAGATAGACAAGCCGGAGAAGGGGATTTCTGATCTCACAAATTCGGGTCCATTCCCAGGCGCCCAACATGACAAACAAGGCCAGCAAAGCAGCAAAACCCGCAACAGGTAATTTAAAGATCCCCCAGATTACAAGGGGGATAAGGATGGCGGCAGTAAGCAAACGCTGCTTAAGCATTACGCAGCTTTTCTATCTGGTCACCCGTGTGGCCAAAACGGCGCTGGCGTCCGGCGAATGATGACAGGGCTTTGTCGAACTCACTGCGATCGAAGACCGGCCAGAGGGTATCGGTAAAATACAGCTCGGTATAGGCAAGTTGCCAGATCAGAAAATTACTGATGCGCTGTTCACCGCCCGTACGAATGAACAGATCGGGATCCGGGAGGCCGCTCATGGAGAGTTCGACTTCGATCATTTCATCTGTAATTTCCGAAGCCTGTATTTCCCCATCGACCGCTTTAGCCGCCAGCTTTTGCATCGCCTGCACGATGTCCCACTTGCCGCCGTAGTTAGCCGCCACATTCAGGAGCAGGCCATCATTATCAGCCGTCAGCGCTTCAGCGTTGACGATACGTTTCTGGATACGTTCAGGGAAGGCGCTATGGTCGCCGATAACTCGCAACTTGATATTATTACGATGCAATTTTTTGACTTCCCGATCCAGCGCGATAAAAAACAGATCCATCAGCAGACCCACTTCCTTTGCCGGGCGCCGCCAGTTTTCACTGGAAAATGCGAATAAGGTCAGAACTTCGATTTCAAGTTCCCGGCAAGCCTTGACTATTTCACGCACGGTTTCCACGCCACGACGATGCCCGATAATACGGGTTTTCTTTTGTGCCTTGGCCCAGCGGCCATTGCCATCCATAATGATAGCCACATGGCGTGGAAGTTTACTACTTACATCAATCGCACCAGGATTATTCTTATGCATGACTTGATCGCAGAATAAACGATGGGTTTTGCTCCGCTCTACCCATCCTACTCTTTATGTCCTCTTTCAGGATGGGTAAAACGGAGCACGAAGTCCAGCCAGAAAACTCATCAACCTTTTTATGGCGGAAATAAAATACAGGTTTTTTCACCCGACAAATTCCTCTCTTCAAATCTCCATCAAATCCTTTTCCTTGTCTTTTAGCAGTTCGTCAATGATAGCAACATAACGGTCCGTTATTTTCTGCACATCATCCTGCGCATGACGTTCTTCATCTTCGGTGATTTCCTTGTCTTTCTGTAGCGACTTGAAGTCACCCAGTACGTCACGGCGGATATTCCTCACAGCAACCCTGGCACCCTCCCCTTCCTGGCGCACAATCTTAATCATGTTCTTGCGCCGTTCTTCCGTCAGCGGCGGTAAGGGCACACGAATCACTTCACCGGCAGTCATGGGATTCAGGCCCATATCGGAAGTCATGATCGCTTTTTCAATCGGCGTCACCATCTGTTTTTCCCAGGGGGTCACAGCCAGAGTACGTGCATCGGAAACAGAAATACTGGCTACCTGGCTCAAAGGAACCTGGGAGCCGTAATAATCCAGGGTAATATGATCCAGCAAACTAGTATGCGCGCGCCCCGTTCTGATCTTGCTAAGATCATTCTTAAGCGCTTCGACACTTTTTCCCATCCGGGTTTCAGCGTCCTTTTTTAATTCGTTAATCATGCATCGCCTCTGAATTAAACCTGTAGAACTTCCTGCTGCAAATTACTCGACCAACGTACCTACATTGTCACCCTGAATCATGCGCAGTAAGGCGCCTTCTTCATTCATATTATAAACCCGAATCGGTACCTTATTATCCCGACACAAAACAATCGCCGTGGTATCCATGACCGCCAGCTTTTCTTCAATCACCTGATCGTAACCAAGGTGATCATAGCGAACAGCCGTCTCGTCCTTCATCGGATCAGCGTTATAAACCCCATCTACTTTGGTGCCCTTGATGACTACATCGGCGTTAATTTCAATGCCGCGCAAACTGGCCGCAGAATCCGTGGTGAAAAAAGGATTACCCGTACCCGCAGCAAAAACGACAACCCGCCCCTTTTCCAGGTGACGTACCGCACGGCGGCGAATGTAGTCTTCACAAACACTGTTAATGGAGAGGGCCGACATGACCCGCACTCGTAGCGCTTTCTGTTCCATGGCATCCTGCATGGCAAGGGCATTGATGACCGTGGCTAGCATCCCCATCTGGTCCGCCGAGGTTCTGTCCATGCCATCGGACGCCAGACTAACACCACGAAAAATATTGCCCCCGCCGATAACCAGGGCAACCTGCACGCCGACATCAATCAGTGACCTGACCTCATCCGCAATGCGCGTGAGGATGGTCGGCGAAATTCCGAAATCCTGCTCACCCATCAGCGCTTCGCCACTGAGCTTTAACAGAATGCGTTTGTAACGGATTGAGCTTGTCATGTTTTTCGCTGATTCATACCTACGCCAGGTTAGATGCGCAGAGTTTGAAACTGGGTTCACAGGGTGGGCGCGCATCGTAACCCACTCATTCGGTTATGTTTAAGAAATTTCTGCTTAATCCCGCCGTTCGTAGCTTAATCCCGCCGTTCGTAGCTTAATCCCGCCGTTCGTAGCTTAATCCCGCCGTTCGTGGCTTAATCCCGCCGTTCGTGACTTAATCCCGCCGTTCGTGGCTTAATCCCGCCGTTCGTGACTTAATCCCGCCGTT
>CAZQVV010000005.1:8654-48244 GCA_964596835.1 uncultured Thiohalophilus sp.
CTTAATCCCGCCGTTCGTGGCTTAATCCCGCCGTTCGTGACTTAATCCCGCCGTTCGTGGTGAGCCTGTCGAACCATGAGTAGTAACCATTGTAAAATCATAGTGTTCTACATTCCACCCTTCGACAGGCTCAGGGCGAACGGAATTAAGCAAAGCTTCCTTAGGTTAGCCTTTCATTTGAGTTTAGCCTTTCATTTGCGCGGCAACTTCTTCGGCAAAGTTTTCGCTCTTTTTCTCAATGCCTTCACCAACCTGGTAACGAACAAACCCTGCAATACTGGCGTCGGCCTTATCGAGCAGTTGGGCAATGGTTTGATCCGGATCTTTGACGAAAGGCTGCCCCAGCAGGGTCACTTCCTTGAGATATTTTTTAATCCGGCCGGTCACCATTTTCTCGACAATTTCCGGCGGCTTGCCGCTTTCGGCCGCCTGGGCGGAGAAAATTTCACGTTCTTTTTCTATCAGCGCCGGATCCACATCCGCTTCTGAAATGCAAACCGGATTACTGGCGGCAATATGCATGGCGATATCTTTGCCTAGAATTTCATCGCCCCCGTCAAGATTCACCAGCACGCCAATGCGTTCGCCGTGTTTATAGGCAGCAAGCTGCCCCCTGCTTTCAATAACATCAAAGCGACGCACTGACATGTTTTCACCGACCTTGGCAATCAGGTCTTTACGGCTATCCTCAACGCTGACACCATCGGCCAAGGTCGTTGCCAGCAGGGCATCCAGGTCTGCCGGTTTGTTATTCAATACACACAGGGCGACAGCATCTACAAAATTTTTGAAATCATCGCCCTTGGTGACAAAGTCGGTTTCACAGTTGACTTCAACAATGGCAGCAAATTTACCGGCATCATCCATCTGGATAGATACCAAACCTTCAGCGGCAACCCGGCCGGCTTTTTTGTCTGCCTTGGCCATACCAGACTTGCGCATATTTTCAATCGCAGTATCGATATCGCCATCGGTTTCCACCAGCGCCTTCTTGCATTCCATCATACCCGCGCCTGTGCGTTCACGCAGTTCTTTAACCCGTGCAGCAGTAATTGTCATTTTTCATTCCTCTTAAAAACGTCGATCAAAACTATTTTTCCACAAAGGCAGTAAGCGCGTACCTATTCAAAAAAGGGGGCTACGCCCCCTTATTATTTCCTGCCTTTGTTGCTAAATAGCGGTTCCAAATACCCGTCCAGTTCAGGAATTACCGTTCGTCCTGAGCGAAGTCGAAGGACTCACTACAAACCTGGAAATTCACAAGCGATCGGGTGTTTGGGACGCCTAATTTAGTATCCTCGAACCGGCATCAATGTGCCTGGCTGGATACCTCGGCGTCGGCCGTTTCAGCTTCGGTTTCAGCTTCTTCTTCCACCGCAACAAACTCGTCCTTACTGGTCTTGTCACTCATAGAATGACTGGCGCGGCCATCGAGAATCGCGGCAGATACACCCTGGGCATACAGGGTGATGGACCGAATCGCATCATCGTTTCCAGGAATAATATAATCGATATTGTTCGGCGAGTGATTCGAATCCACCACGCCAACAACCGGGATACCCAGTTTCACCGCCTCACTGACGGCAATGTGTTCATACCCGACATCAATCACAAACAGGGCGTCCGGCAAACCATTCATGTCCTTGATGCCACCCAGACTACGATCCAGTTTGATCAGCTCACGGTTGAGCGTCAGAATTTCTTTTTTGCTCAACCCTTCGAACTTGCCACCCACATTCATGGCTTCCAGCTCTTTCAGGCGATTAATGGACTGCTTGACCGTCTTATAGTTTGTCAGCATCCCGCCCAGCCAGCGGTGATTCACAAAGGGCATACCACAACGTTCGGCTTCTTCGCGAACAACCTTCTGCGCGGAGCGCTTGGTGCCCACAAACAGGATTTTACCTTTTTTACTCGCCAGGGAACCAATAAAATTTATGGCCTCATTGTACAGCGGCAGCGTTTTTTCGAGGTTGATAATGTGGATTTTGTTGCGCTCGCCAAAAATATAGGGCGCCATTTTGGGATTCCAGAAACGTGTCTGATGGCCAAAGTGGACACCCGCCTCCAGCATCTGTCGCATGCTTACGTCAGTCATTGTCTTTCTCCTGCATTAGGGTTTTGCCTTCCATATACCCCATCAGCCAACCACCTGCCAGAGAGTATTCTCTCAATCAGGCAGCACCCGGACCGATGTGTCGGTATATGTGCGGATTAACCCCGCATATTGCGGGGATTCGATTTTTCCGGCCTACAGGTTGGACATTCCTTCCGTCACCGGATTTCATATTTTCAGATTCGTTTGCTAAATCTGCGCGCGCTTTATACCATAAAGCGCTGGTTACAACAATGAAAACACCTGAAATCAGGGGAAATCGGCTCCCCACCCTGCCTAAAATTCGGCATGAAAACTAACCGTCGCCGGCGACTGAGCCGGGTGACTGAAATATAAAAAATATGAGCGTCATTATTAAAACCACCGAAGAAATCGAAAAAATGCGTATTGCCGGCCATCTTGCCGCACAAGTACTGGAAATGATCGAAGCCCATGTCCGGGCCGGTATCACGACCAACGAGCTGGATCGCCTCTGTCATGACTATATCGTCAATGAGCAGCAGGCCATCCCGGCGCCGCTGGATTACCATGGTTTCCCCAAATCCATCTGCACCTCACTCAACCATGTGATCTGCCACGGCATTCCCAACGACAAGAAGCTGAAAAATGGTGACAATATCAACATCGACATCACGATTATCAAGGATGGCTACCACGGCGACACCAGCAAGATGTTCCACGTCGGCCAGCCCTCCGTGCAGGCTCGGCGGCTGGCGAAAATCAGTTATGATTGTCTGCTAATGGGCATTGAACTGGTCCGCCCTGGGATCCAGCTCGGTGACATCGGCTACGCTATCCAGAAACACGCTGAAGCCCACCGTTATTCCGTCGTGCGCGAATACTGCGGCCATGGCATAGGCCAGGCCTTCCACGAAGAACCCCAGGTGCTGCACTACGGCTCGCCAGGAACAGGAATGGTGCTTGAACCCGGCATGACCTTTACCATCGAACCCATGATCAATGCCGGCAAGCGTCAGGTCAAATTGCTGAAAGACGGCTGGACTGTAGTCACGCGGGATCACGCCCAGTCTGCCCAGTGGGAGCACACCCTTCTCGTCACCGCCGAGGGTCATGAGGTACTGACCCGCCGCCAGGAGGAAAGTTTCTGAATGTATCGTTCCCAGCAGCAACTCCATTCTTCCCGCCAGATTGTTACCGAACTCTTTGATATTGAAGCCTTTGATCAAGCACTGGCAGAAACCGAGCAAGCCCTGCCTCTGTTTCGCCAAACGCTGAAAGATGCCGCACAAACACTGAAAGAACTGTTCCTCGCCGGGCGCGTCGCCACCGAGCTGGTGTTGGCGCGCGCGCATCTGGTGGACTTGCTCATCGTCCGCGCCTGGCGGCTGTACTTTGACGCGGATGACCAGGGCATCGCCCTGGTGGCCGTCGGCGGTTATGGTCGCCACGAACTGCACCCCGGCTCGGATATCGATGTGCTGATCCTGCTGCGCGATTCCGATGAACCCTATAAAACGGCTATCGAAAGTTTTTTGCTGTTTCTCTGGGATATCGGCCTGGAAATCGGCCACAGTGTACGCAATATTGCCGAATGCGCCGAGGAAGCCGCCCGTGATATTACCGTCGCCACCAATCTACAGGAATCCCGTCTGCTCACCGGCCCACAAAACCTGTTCGCCGCTCAGTGCGAACTCAATGCGCCAGATCGGGTCTGGCCGGGTCCCGATTATTTCCGGGTCAAGCTGGAAGAGCAGAACGCCCGCCATCTGAAATATCACGAAACCGCCTACAACCTTGAACCCAACATTAAGGAGGGACCGGGCGGCCTGCGTGATATCCAGATGATCGGCTGGGTCGCCAAGCGCCACTTCGGCGTCGACACCCTGCACGAACTGGTCAAGCACACCTTTCTGACCGAGCAGGAATACAAAACCCTGCATGAAGGACAGGCGTTTCTCTGGCAGATCCGCTTTGGCCTGCACGTACTCACCGGCCGCCGCGAGGATCGCCTGCTGTTCGATCACCAGCGCAGCCTGGCCCAGCAGTTCGGCTACCGTGACCAATACAACCGCCTGGCGGTCGAACAGTTCATGAAACAGTATTACATCACAGTCATGGAACTGAGCCGCCTGAATGAAATGTTGTTGCAACTGTTCAAGGAAGACATTCTCTACGCCGATGATTCGGCGGAACCAGTGCTGTTAAACAAACGCTTCCAGTTGCGCAAGGGCTTTATCGAAGTCTGCCATGAAGGTACTTTTCGCCACTACCCCTTTTCGCTGCTGGAAATTTTTTTATTGCTGCAACAACATCCTGAAATCAAGGGTGTGCGCGCCAATACCATTCGCCTGATCCGTAACCACCGTTATCTGATCGACGAAAATTTTCGCGATGATCTGCGCTGCCGCAGCCTGTTCATGGAAATATTCCGCCAGCGCCACGGCCTTACTCATGAGTTGCGGCGGATGAATCTCTACGGCATTCTCGCCGCTTACATTCCGGCTTTCAGTAATATCGTCGGCCAGATGCAGCACGATCTATTTCATGCCTATACGGTTGATGAGCACACCTTGCGGCTCATCCGTAACCTGCGCCGCTTTACCGTCCCTGAATTCCAGCAGGAATTTCCGCTCAGCAGTGAAATCATCGAAACCATCCCCAAACAGGAACTGTTATTACTGGCAGGACTGTTTCATGATATTGCCAAAGGCCGCGGCGGCAGACACCCGGAACTCGGCGCCATCGATGCCACGGAATTCTGCCGGCGTCATAAACTGGGTGCCTATGATACCGATATTGTCGCCTGGCTGGTTAAAAACCATCTGCTCATGTCGACCACCGCCCAGCGGGAGGACATCAGCGATCCCGACGTGGTGCATCAATTCGCCCGGCGGGTAAACGATCTCCAGCATCTGAATTACCTTTACCTGCTCACCGTCGCCGACATTCGCGCCACCAGCGATTCGGTCTGGAATGCCTGGAAAGACTCACTGCTGAAACAGCTTTATCACGCGACCCGCCGAACCCTGCGCCGCGGACTGGACAACCCGCTACTGCATGCCGAACATATCGCCCGAGTGCAGGAGCAAGCCTGTGATCTACTGAAACGGGAACCCCTTAAAAAAGAAGATATCAAGCAGCTCTGGGACGAGCTGGGCGATGAATATTTCCTGCGTTATGATGCGGGGGAAATCAGCTGGCACACCCACGACATCCTGCACACTCACGAAAATGATCTGCCACTGATCCTGTGCCGCCGAGCCAGTCAGCGCGGCGGTACTGAAATTTTCATCTACACCCGCAACCACCGCAATCTGTTCGCCACCATTACCCTGGTACTGGAACAGCAGGGCATGAATGTGGTGGATGCGCGTATATTTTCATCTTCCAGCGATTTTACCCTCGACACCTTTCTCATCCTGGGCACCGACAACGAGCCGGTCAAGGATCAGGATGTTATCACCCAATTGCACACCATGTTGCAGCAAAAAATTCGCGCCAATGACACCGAAATCAAACCTCTGGCGATCAATCTTCCACGCCAGGCAAAACACTTCAAGTTCGCCACCCGCATCCACATTGAAACCGACGAACAGAACCAGCGCACCATTCTTAATATCACTGCCTATGATCGCCCCGGCCTGCTCTCACGTATCGCCACGGCCCTGAGTCAGTGTGAAATACAAATCCAGAACGCTCGTATCGCCACCTATGGCGAACGCGCTGAAGATATATTCTTCATCAGCGATGCGCAAAACCGGCCGGTTAAGGATGAAAAACAGATCACCTGCCTGAAAAAAAACATCCTGGAATTTCTGGAAGACTGAATCGTCTTTAGCAAGTTTCTTACAATAAACGCAGAGGACGCAAAGACGCGGAGGTTATTATTTATGATCGAAAATAGCTTTTATTTATACCTGAACGATAGCATTTTATATTAATGGCATTTTTTCCGATAGTGCAAATCAGAGCGTTCATTTATAAAAACTCTGCGTCTTTGCGTCTCCGCGTCCTCTGCGTTATTTACAATACTTAACGTAGGCGTAGGTTGGGCTGAATGGGGTTTATGAAGCCCAACAAAATAACAGGCGATCTTGCATTGCGCGCATGATTTATTCAGTCTGTTTTTTGGCCGACAGAAACGCGGCCAGCATGACCAGCGCCCCGCCGATCCATTCCTGCAAGCTGATCACTTCACGGGTCAACAACTGTGACGATACCGCACCGACAATAATCTCAAACAGCAAAATAATAGCCGAACGGTGAAGCGCCATGTGAGAGACGCCATAAATTACAGTGAACGTCATTATTGTAATCCCCAGCACACCGATGATCGGCGCGGCTAGCAGGGCCGCCGGCGAAGGCTTACCTAACGGACTTGCGCTAACCAGCAGCAGCACCAGTGCGACCAGCATTACCCCCAGCCAGCTGGTGGCCGTTCGCGTCTGCAATGAGGTCGTCTGAGCCTTGCGCACCAGCGCATTGGTCAGCGCAAAACTGAACCCGGATGACAGCGCCAGCCAGTCGGCCTCCTCGGACTTAAACGGCAGGCCCATTTGCGGATGCCATAACATAATGACCGCACCACTCAACGCCACCACCAGCACCAGCACGGTTGAACGATGAACCTTCTCGCCCAGAAACCACCAGCCAATCAGGGTAGCCCAGAAAGGTGACAGATAAAATAACAACAGCACGCGAACGATATTGCCATCCAGCACCGCCAGCACGAAAGCCACATTGCACCAGCCACTGGCCAGTGCGAGTCCCGCCAGCAGCCGGGGGGCCTGTCTGAATTCATGATAGCGGCCATGCAACATATATAGCAGCAACGGCAGGGTGCCCATATAAATCAGCAGGGTTGACCACAACCCGGACAACCCCGCCTGTTCCAGCAGGCGCAGGGGATACCAGAACAAGCCCCACAGGGTCGCGGATAGCAGGAGGCTGAAAACGGGCAACAAGGCGAGTAAATTGGCGGGCTCGGGGGATTGCTTTATACTTCGCATCTTTTTTCTGTCTCTGTCTTTTTTCTATTACTAAGCCGGATCGATAAACCAGACGCGCCGAACTCTACCATGAATCCTGATCTCGACAAGCTGCAACCCTACCCATTTGAAAAACTCGCGGCCCTCAAGGCGGACATTCGCCCCGCGCGACAACAGGCGCATATCGCCCTGTCCATCGGCGAACCCCGCCATGCCGCACCCGGCTTCGTTGCCGACATACTGGCGGATTCTTTTGACCGGCTTTCGAATTACCCGCTGACCCGGGGCATGCCTGAACTGCGCCAGGCCATCGCCCGCTGGCTGCAACGGCGTTTCAAACTGGCCGCTGGCAGTCTCGATCCCGAGCGCCAGATCCTGCCGGTCAACGGCACCCGCGAAGCCCTGTTCGCCTTTGCCCAGACGGTTGTCGATCGCAGTGCCCCCGATCCACGGGTACTGATCCCCAATCCCTTTTACCAGATCTACGAAGGCGCCGCCCTGCTCGCCGGTGGTCAGCCTTTTTTCCTCAACTGCACCGAATCCGGCGGCTTCTTGCCCGACTTTGATGCCGTCGATGAAAATACCTGGAAGCATTGCCAGTTGCTGTATCTGTGCTCCCCCGGCAACCCCACCGGCGCGGTCATCGGCATTCCCGTCCTGCAAAAGCTGATCATCCTGGCGCAGAAACACGACTTCATCATTGCCGCTGACGAATGTTATTCGGAACTCTATTTCGATGAACAGAACCCTCCTCCCGGCCTGTTGCAGGCGGCCCATGAGGCAGGTAACACAGATTTCAAACGTTGCGTGGTGTTCCACAGCCTGTCCAAGCGATCCAATCTGCCCGGCCTGCGTTCCGGCTTCGTCGCCGGGGACGCCGAGGTGATCGCCCAATTTTTCAAATACCGCACCTACCACGGCTGCGCCATGCCTCTGACGCATCAAATCGCCAGCGCCGCCGTGTGGGCGGATGAAACCCATGTCCAGGAAAACCGCCGTCTCTATCGGGAAAAGTTCGATGCCGTGCTGCCTATCCTTGAGCCGGTCATGGCCGTCAAACGACCCGAGGCCTCCTTCTACCTCTGGCCTCAAACCCCGATGGGTGATACAGACTTCGCCCGCGATCTATTTGCCCAGCAAAATGTCACCGTACTACCCGGCTCCTATCTTTCACGCAGCAGCGCCGAGGGTAATCCAGGCGCTGGGCGCATTCGCATCGCCCTGGTAGCAAAAACCGGTGAATGCGTCGAAGCCGCCCGGCGTATTCGACGCTACATCGAATCGCTCTAATACAATAAAGTAACCATTCGGCACAATTGCCTGGAAGCATTGCATGTCGGTTGGCCCTGAGCCATGCTCTTTATGGCGAAGCCCAACAACCAGTCAATAACAGGCCAGGCATGTTGGGCGACCGAAGGAAGTGCCTGTTGGGCTTCGCGTTGCTCAGCGCCAACCTACGAGATCCTCCTTCAGTATTGACATAAAACTGCATATTTTCTTCGCCCAGGATATAATCCCGGGCACTTTAAAAAACCTGAATCCGATCCTTTAATCCGAACAGGCCTGATTACCGGAGTGAGCCATGAGCGACATCAAAGAAATTATCGAAAGCGCCTTTGAAAACCGTGCTGAAATCACGCCGCGTAGCGTCGATACCATCGTCAGGGAAGCGGTTAACGACGCTATCAGCCAACTTGATAAGGGCGAACTCCGGGTTGCCGAAAAACAGGATGCGGGCTGGGTGGTCCATGAATGGCTGAAAAAAGCCGTGTTGCTGTTCTTCCGCATCAACGACAACGAATTCATGAAAGGCGGCTTCACCAATTATTACGACAAAGTACCGGCTAAATATGCTGACTACAACTCGCGTGAATTCCGCAATGAAGGCGTGCGTATTGTGCCCCCGGCCACTGTGCGCCAGGGCGCCTACATCGCCCCCGGCACGGTGCTCATGCCGTCCTATGTCAATATCGGCGCCTATGTGGATTCCGGCACCATGGTCGATACCTGGGCCACCGTGGGTTCCTGCGCCCAGATTGGCAAGAACGTACATCTGTCCGGCGGCGTCGGCATCGGCGGCGTGCTGGAACCCTTGCAGGCGGCACCCACCATTATTGAAGATGGCTGTTTTATTGGCGCGCGTTCGGAAGTGGTCGAGGGCGTTATCGTTGAACAAGGCTCGGTCATTTCCATGGGCGTTTACATCGGCCAGAGCACTCGCATCTACAACCGCATGACAGACGAAGTCACCTATGGCCGCATTCCGGCAGGCTCAGTCGTCGTCTCCGGCAACCTACCTTCCAAAGATGGAAAATACAGTCTCTACTGCGCCGTGATCGTCAAGCAGGTGGATGCCAAAACCCTGGGCAAGGTCGGCATCAACGAACTGTTGCGGGATATTTGAAAGTAATTAATCGTTGCATAAGTATTCGCACGTGTTTTATACCCTCACCCCAACCCTCTCCCGGAGGGCGAGGGGGTTATGATGCAAATACTTATGCAACGATTAATAAGATGCCTCTGATTGATTTCGCCGTTCGTGGTGAGTCTGTCGAACCATAAACGGCGAAATCAATCAGAGGTTCCTTAAGTAAATAAAAATATGCCTGATTCTGATACCCTGAAACTGGCCAAAGCCTTGATACAACGATCCTCGGTCACGCCTGATGATGCCGGTTGCCAGTTACTGCTGGCCGAACGCCTACAGGCTATCGGCTTTGAGATCGAACATCTGCGTTTTGGCGAAGTGGACAATCTCTGGGCGCGGCGCGGCCATGCCGAACCGCTGCTTTGTTTTGCCGGGCATACCGATGTGGTGCCCACCGGCCCACAAAGCGAGTGGCGCTTCCCGCCTTTTTCAGCACAGGAACACGAGGGACAACTATACGGGCGTGGCAGCGCTGACATGAAAGGTTCGGTAGCGGCCTTCGTCACCGCCTGCGAACGTTTTATTGCCCGACATCCCGATCATACCGGTTCCATCGCCTTTCTCATTACCAGTGATGAAGAAGGACCCGCTAAAAACGGCACCGTGCGGGTTATCGAAACCCTGGAAAAGCGTGGTGAGAAAATTGACTGGTGTCTGGTGGGCGAGCCGTCCAGCAGCGACCGGCTTGCCGATGTGATCAAAAACGGCCGCCGCGGATCGCTGGACGCGACACTCACCGTGCAGGGCATCCAGGGACATGTCGCCTACCCGCATCTGGCGCGCAATCCCGTGCATGCCTTTGCCCCTGCCTTGCTGCAACTCAGTACCGAAACCTGGGACCAGGGCAATGATCATTTTCCGCCCACCACCTTCCAGATCAGTAATATCAATGCCGGTGTCGGCGCTACCAATGTCATTCCCGGCAAACTGGAAGCCCGGTTCAACCTGCGTTTTTCAACCGAATTGAATGAGCAGATCATTCGTGACCGGGTAGAGGCCATTCTTAACCAGCATGCGCTGGACTATGAGATCCGCTGGCAACTCTCCGGTAACCCCTTCCTCACCGCCGAAGGTGAGCTGGTAGACGCCATTCGTAAGGCGATAAAAAACGTCTGTGGTTATGAAACCCAACTGTCCACTGCTGGCGGCACCTCCGATGGCCGTTTTATCGCCCCCACCGGCGCACAGGTCGTCGAGCTGGGACCGCTCAATGCCACCATCCATCAAGTCGACGAACATATCAGCATGGCCGATCTAGACAACTTATCAGAGATCTACGAACGTACACTGATCACTCTCCTGGCCAGCCCAGGGGTATAGAGAACGCCCTTTTCGGAGTCACTGTACAGGCTAAAAGATATGAAAACCCTTCTGTCTGGGGAGGGGTAGCCAATAGACTCTAAATTGATAGAGATCAATAACCGTAAAAATACCTGCGCTACACTACCTGCCTATACATAAGTATTCTACTTAACTATTATATGTGGATTGACGGTCAGCGATGGCGCTCCTACATCCGCATAATAACAACCTGTGAGACCCATCATGAACTCGATAAAATCGGATACCCGCAAGGAACCCAGCCCGTTTGATCCTGATAACGAGTCTGGTTATCAGCAATGGCGGGATCAGAAGCTGGAAAGTTATCCCGAGGATATCGGCGATCTGGTGGTGGAAATTGACGATCCGCGTAATCTTACTCAAGCCGAATTCGATGCTCTCCTGCAACGCTGTCGCAAGACCAATATGGCCCTGTATGTGGGTAAAACCGGTACCGATCCCAGTCCGGAAATCCCCCTTGCCATGGCTCAGCAATTCGGTCTGCAGGCGCTTAATAAAAACTGGCTGGCCGATGACAATGGCCTGACCTCATTAACGGTACGCGATGATGGCGTCCGCAAGCATTACATTCCCTATACCAATCGTGCCATCAACTGGCACACCGATGGCTACTACAATATTGCCAGCCAGCAAATCCTGGCGTTGAATCTGCATGTGGTTCAACGTGCCGCCAGCGGTGGCGAAAACGCGCTGCTGGATCATGAAATTGCCTATATTCTCCTGCGCGAAAAAAATCCTGACTACATCCGCGCCCTGATGGCGTCCAATACCATGACCATCCCGGCTCGCATCGAAGAGGGCACAATCGCGCGTCAGGAAGAACCCGGTCCGGTATTCAGCATCCGCGCCGACAGCAACCTGCACATGCGTTACACCATCCGGGTCAACAATGTGATCTGGGCGGACGATCCACTGACGACCGAGGCTCTGGGCTACCTGAAAGAAATTCTCGAAGGCGACTCAAAATATATCTACCGTGGCTTACTCCAGCCGGGCATGGGTCTTATCAGCAACAACGTCCTGCATGATCGCGCCGCCTTCAACGACGATGATGAGCATAAACGCCACTACTACCGCGCCCGTTATTTTGAACGCCTGGTCGGCACAGGTTTTTTTGAACAGGATCAATAATCAAAACACCGCAGTAAAATGTTGGGCTTCGCTATTGCTCAGCGCCAACCTACGTATTTTGAATAATAACCGTAGCAGAGCCTGTTGGGTTTCACCTTGTTCTACCCAACCTACACATTTTTTAATATTTCAAGGTGGATAGAACAAAGTGTCGACACACTTAATACGTTCATCTCTGTTTCGGTTTTTTTGCTACCTTGTCGCGTAAATAAACCGGCTGCGCCAGTTCCGCGCTGAGCAGTTTTTTGTCGGCCCAATCGAAACGCGCCAGTTCCAGTAGTGCGCTTGCGCGGGGATAGCAGTCGTCGTCCACACTGCCGCGATAAGTAAGGCAACGCACACCGGCACGCGCAGACAGTTCACCCAGGTAAGTCTGGCAGCCGCTGCCCGCTGCCCGCCATTGCCCCGGCTGTCGCTTGATCTCCGCTACCGCGCTGACCGCTTCATCCGCCAACAAGCACATGCGGCCCTGGTTAAGCTGATAATAGCCCCAATACACTTCTCCCATGCGCGCATCCATCACGGCAAGCACCTGCTCACTGTCCTGTTCTCGATAAGCGGCCTGCGCCAGGGCCGCCAGACTGGAAATAGAGATCACCGGCAGGTCCAGGGCGAACGCCAGCCCCTGCACCACACTCACGCCGATGCGCACACCGGTAAAAGATCCCGGTCCCCGATCCATTACCAGCGCATCCAGCTGCGCCGGTTTCAAGCCGGCCTGCGACAACAGTTCCTCTACCATCGGCAATACCCGCTGGCTATGACCACGCGGCGTCACTTCATAACATTCACGAATCTCATCGTCGTACATCAGCGCCACTGAACAAGCTTCGGTGACGGTGTCAATGGCAAGTAATTTCATATTCTGCTTAAGCAATCTCTTGTTCTTAAATCTGAAACGATATCATCCAGGGCTTCTGTTGGGCTTCGCGTTGCTCTGTCCAACCTGCATATATCTTTCGGCAGGTTCACGATACGGCTGTTCTTTTTTCGACATATTCAAAGAAACGGGCGATATCGTCTGCGTCCCGGGTACGCGCCATTTTCGGCAGACTGTCAAGAAAAACTCGGCCATAGGGTTTATCCAGCAAGCGGGGATCACAGATCATTAAAATACCGTGATCATTGACATCACGAATCAGACGACCGACGCCCTGCTTCAGGGTGATCGCGGCATTCGGTAACTGAAACTCCATAAAGGGGTTTCTGCCCTGCTTGCGCAGGGCTTCAATGCGGCCCTGCAAGACGGGATCGCCCGGCGAGGCAAACGGTAACTTGTCGATGATCACGCAGGACAGGGCATCCCCCCGCACATCCACGCCTTCCCAAAAACTACTGGTGCCCAGCAATACCGCGTTGCCCATCTTGCGGAATTTTTCCAGCAGAACATCCCGTGGTTCCACACCCTGCACCAGCAGGGGGAAATCTATCGTATCTTCAAGCAGTTCTGCCGCTTCATTCAGCGCCCGATGGCTGGTAAATAACAAAAAGGTGCGCCCAGCACAACTTTCGATGACCGGCCGCGCGCAATCGATGACCGCCTCGGTATAATTTTGATCACTGGGCAGGGGCAAATCCCGAGGCACATAAAATAGTGACTGGTGGTAGTAATCAAAGGGACTGGCCCACTGCACGGTTTCGGCTTCCATCAGCCCCAGTTGCTGCTGAAACAGCTCAAAATTTTCGCCTACCGCCAGGGTCGCCGAAGTGAAAATCCAGGCCGCTTTGATTTTCTCCAGCCGGGCCTGAAAGCTGCCGGCGATACTCAGGGGCGTCAGGTGAATGGAGAAAGAACGTTTGTGGATCTCATACCAGTGAATATGATCCTCGGGCGAGTCACCGGTCAGACGCGTAAACAGATCCTGTAAATCCGCACCCCGCCGTTGACAGTTATCCAGCCCCTTACTGCGCTCGGAGAGGGGCTTAAGCGCAGCCCGCAGTTTCTCCAGAGCCGTATTCACTTTATCAATCGCGGCCAGAAGATCCCCGCCCTGTGCTTCATCGCGCCAGACGCCACGACCGTTTTTCAATTCAAACGCCAGGCGCATATCCTGCACTGCGGTTTGCAGGGCGTCGGTGACGGTTGAAAAATCCCGGCCTTCATTAATGTCGGTAATATATTCCGCTTCGGCATCACGCGACAGTTCCAGCAATTGCCGACTGCTCATGGAGGTGCTGAAAAAACCAGACGCCACATCCGGTAACTGGTGCGCTTCATCGATAATAAAAGCATTGGCGGTCGGTAGTAACTCACCAAAGCCACTCTCACGCAGGGCCATATCGGCAAATAGCAAATGATGGTTCACCACCACCACGTCCGCCACCTGTGCCTGACGCCGGGCCTCCATCAAATGACATTTGTCGTAAAATCCACATTCAGCCCCCAGACAGTTATCCGAGCCGGAAGTCACTCGTGGCCAGACGGCGTCGGTTTCCGGCAGCGTCGACAGTTCGGCAATGTCACCGCTCGCCGTTTGCTGTGACCAGCTTCGAATCATCTGGATTTTTTTAGCCATCTCCCGATGACTGTAGCGGCCTTCCTCGGCCACTTCCAGACGGTGCAAACAGAGGTAGTTATTGCGGCCTTTGAGTAGCGCCACGCTCACAGGCACCGCCAGCGCCTTGCGCACCACCGGCAGATCACGATGATAAAGCTGATCCTGGAGGTTTTTGGTGCCAGTGGAAATGATCACTTTCTGGCCAAAGAGCAGGGCCGGAACCAGATAGGCAAAAGTCTTGCCGGTGCCGGTGCCAGCCTCGGCGATAAGAACAGAATTATGATCCAGTGTGCGGGCCACCGCTTCAGCCATGGCCTGCTGTTCTGCGCGGGGTGCAAAACCGGTTATGTGTTTCGCCAGCAGGCCATCCTGACCCAGAATTTCACTCGGCGTATTCATGAAGTTTGTTGTTTAGTACCTTAGCTAATAAGTGCGTTGATTATGCGACATATAAATATGCCTTCCCACGCCGGAGCGTGGGAATGAGAATTTCGTGTCGCATAATCAGTAACCCCATTAGTACATCTATGAATGAAACCCGGTAGGGGGGGCACGGTGTTTGTGCCCACGCGGGATAAGCTAACCTAAACGCGTGGGCACAAACACCGTGCCCACCCTACATGGTTGCTGCAATTGATGCGCGTCGTTGCACTTAGCCCAACCTGCGTATTTTTCAGGAACAGAATTAATATAATTAATCCTGCGGCCAGACAATATGGGCAATTTTTTTAAATTTCGCCACCGACATAGCACCCCGTTTGCTGCGTTTTGTTTCTTCCAGCGCATCCGCGACCACATCGTGTTCCGCTCGATAGATCTGCGTAGGCTGGAAGTCACTATCCATGAGTACCAGCACCACCGCGTCCCAGTCCTGCTCAAGTTTCAACTGGCCGACACGCTGGCCCGACTTTGATTCATCGAAAATAGTCCGGCCCTTGATCTGGATTTTTTTCCCGTCTTTATCATAGGCATCAAAACCACCGTTATGATCCCCGGCCTCAAGCTGCAGAAGCCGACAGGCATCGTGGCGGGCAATCTCGGCGCTGATGCCCAGTGACTTGCCCGTGGTGCGCCGGTATTCGGCGGCAATGCGCCGAGCTTCACTCATTAGTTTATCAACCGCATAAAGCGTCAAAGCAATAACCTTATTAAATCAAACGATTGAAAGAATTATAGGGTAATTCCAGCTAAGACTCTAATTGGCCTGTTTTAACAGCCCTCAACCGCCAGAGCGCATCGGCGTGTGGTAACGGACATGGAGGATGGTAGGCCGGTTGTCGGGCTGTAAAGACGAGGAAAGAGAAGTACACGGGGGGGCTGCCAGGCTTCGTCTGGAATCAGACGAAGATAGTCGATGTCTGGACATTAGCCTCAGGCAATCAGATCGATGGGCTGGTGCCCGTCAGTTCGTTGTGCATGTTGTTCTGCCTCAGCACTCCGGGCCTGCTGTTCACGGATCGCGTCACGAACGGCACTGTTTTCCTGTTCGGAATAGGTCTGACTAACCCGTTCACGCATGGCGCGTACCTGCTGTCGTGAATCAACCGGCGCTTCTTTGCGGTCTTCAATCGCAAAAAAACGTGCTTCGTTAGCCTGACTGGCTGACTGCGCCGCACGGTGGTCCTGTTCTTTCTGTGCCCTTTCATGGCGAGCAAAATTCGCCTTACGCTCCTCATCACGGCGCTCACTTTGGCGTGAGGCCTGGACACTACGTTCATGGTTGGAGGGCGTCGCTTCGATTTCCATACTTCGAATTCTAGACTATTCCACTGAAACTGAGTGGTAATTGGTCAAACTTTCGACAATTCGTTCCTGCTAATCTACATTACAAAAATAAGACAAGACATTGTTTCAGCTTGATTTCAACTAAAATTAGGTATAAAACCTGGGATATCCTCACGAATATTTTTTAAAAGCCGAAAGCTTATTTGCCCGTTTAATTTTAAACCTGAAAAACCCGTGCCCGAACAGGAAAACATTGATATGTCCAGATCACGGTTCCTGACCCGGCCCTTGCTGCTATTGGGCCTGCTGCTTGCTCTGACAGCCCTGCCCGGTTGCAGCACGCTACGCGGCCCCGCCCCCGCGGATGCCGCTGAAAAATTGATGGTCGTGAAAACAGCCCGTCAGCTAGTGGGTATTCCCTTTCGGTACGGCGGCAGCACACCGAAGTCCGGCTTCGACTGCAGCGGTCTGGTGTATTACAGTTATCGGCAGGCCGGACTGAGCATACCCCGTACCTCAAAACAGCAATACCACCAGGCGCGACCGGTCAGCCGCCGTCACCTGCGACCCGGCGATCTGATTTTCTTCCGCCACAATTATGGCGGCTTTGTTTCGCATGTGGGGATTTATCTGGGTCAGGGTGAATTTATTCACGCTCCCTCCAGCGGTAAAAGGGTTACTATCAGCCACCTCGACAGCCCCTACTGGGAAAGACATTTCTACTCAGCCGGGCGAATTGACTAACGCTGATAGGTTTTGGACTCGACGAAGACCTGGAACAGGTTTTCATCCAGTTTTCCCCCTTTCACTTCCGATTCAATCAGGTCCAGCGCCCGCTCACTGCTCAATCCCTGCCGGTAAGGCCGGTCACCGGCTGTTAGAGCATCGTAGACATCCGCGATAGCCATGATCTTCGCCTGCAAAGGAATCGCTTCACTAGCCAAGCCCCGCGGATAGCCACTGCCATCCATACGCTCATGGTGGGCATGGGCGATATCCGGAATGCCGCCCAGTTGGGAGGTCCAGGGAATCAGGGACAGAAATATAAACGTATGTGAAACATGAGTTTCAATTTCCTGGCGTTCGACCGCATTCAGGGTACCGTGTGCGCCACACAGGGCGGAAAACTCGAACGGTTGCAGCAATAATTGCGGTTCGTGATCGATATTCTCGAACCGGTACCCCTCATAGTCAGCAAGCACATCGATCGACTCGTCCAGCCGGCAATCCGGCTCGTTCAACGCCAGCACCGTGTCAACAAAACGCTGCAAATGCGCTTTTTCCCGTATCAGCTGTTGCTCCCGGCGCTGTTTTTCCTGCCGGAACTGCAGCGGCGTCAGTTTTTCTACGATCTGTTTTTCCACCAACTCCCTGTATGCCCGTTCCTGCAAACAAGCTTGCGCATAGCACGCCCGGAGTTTCAGGGTTTCCAGTTCATGTGGGTAGAGTTTTCTGGTCTTGGTCAGCACATGTTCGCGTACCCCCACCTTGCCAAAGTCATGCAACAGAGAAGCGTAACGCAGTTCCTGCAACTGATTGTGGCTAAAACGGATTGTTTTCAGTTCGGGGCTACCATTTCTGTCCACCGCAATCGCCAGATTTTCTGTATAATCAGCCACTCGAAAGGAATGCCCGGCGGTACCCGGATCCCGCGATTCAATGGCCTGCACGGACGCCTTGACAAAACCTTCGAACAGACTTTCGATTTCTTCATATAACTGCGAATTAATAAGCGAAATAGCCAGTTGGGAGCAAACCGCAATCAGGATTTGCAGATCCTCTGCGCAGAACGCTTTGTTGCCATCCCGATTGTCCACCTGCACTAGTCCCAGCACTTGATTCTGGTAGAGAATGGGAGCGCACATCACGCTGCAAATAGCCAGATTCATAACCGACTCCTGCTGCCCGTATTGCTGATCACCCTGGGCATCATCAATCAGGATTGCCTGCTTGTTCTCCAGCACTTTTCTGACGATACTGCGGGAAATAGCAATTTTTTCATTCACCTTGCCCGGTTTATCCCGATAGCGAACGCTCAGGGGCACCAGGCGGGTTTTCGTCTTCTCATACAGCATCACAAAGGCGCGTTCCGCATCAGAAAACATTTCAAAAATCTGCTCGGTAATGGCAGCCATCAAATCTTCAAGATTGGTCGTTGCACCCAAGGCCATGCTGACCTGCACCATGGCCTGCATGCGTTTGACCGGTTTCTCATTCTTCGGAAAATCAGAAGGTGTCTGCTTTTTCAGATCCTGCATCAATTGAGAGGCATCGACTATCAGACTAACCTCCTGCTGCAGCTGTATATCCGGAATTACCTCAATAGTGGACGCGTCATCATTGAATTCGAATGGCATATCCGCCGAAGCCGCGCTCTGCCTGCGCCGATTCAAGAGATTATCCGCCTCAAAATCGGTAAACAACAACTGCGTCTCCCCCAGACGGATCACGTCTCCATCATGCAGAGGATAACGCTGTCCGGGGACCAGCGGAGTATTACCCAGGCAGGTGCCATTGGTCGAGCCCAAATCTTCGATGTCATGACCCTTTTCGTTTACCGATATACAAAAATGATGGCGGCTGATGTTCTCGTCATCAATGTAGATCTGCGCGCCGGTTTTGTGGGTTTTCCCCTGTGCTCGTCCAACCGTCATGTCATCCTCAACGCTGAACAGCATGCCCAGGTACGTTCCATTTTTAATAATCAGGTTTGCCATCAGGGTGTATGATTGTCCATTGCCAGAAAAAGGGAGACGATCATGTTTCCCTCAATATTGAATCAGCTGCTGCCGATAAAACATTAATCCAGACTGGAAGTCGGCCATATAAAAGAAATGTTTAGTATTCCGCGTGGGAGACCGAGGGAAGCGTCCAGGATGCACAAAAATCGTGCTACCCTGCTGGAAATACCTGATAATGAATACTATTTAATAAAAATATCTATAATTTCAAAATATTACACGATCGTTATATAATCTGTGTGAGTATGCATAGTGTGGATAACAGATAACCAGGGAATTATATCGGTGTCAAACGAGCTCTTCAAAGTCCCCAAGAACAAGCGACAGGCCAGGCTGTGGGTACACCCCGATGGCCCGGTCATTGGCTCCATTTTCGTTCTCGCGCAAAGCGCTCTCCATGCGGGAGAAGAAGAGCCGATCGAGGCGCTGAATGGCGACGCTCCTTTTATTGTCATCAGTCTCGAAAATCCTGCACAACTGCGCTTTTACAACCGCAATTCCGTCCTTCGGCTTGAATACACGGAAGCTGTCAGTACCGCAACATCGGCGGCCGTCATCGATTGCCAGATTCAAATGATGGATGGCGCCATCATCAAAGGTAAAATACAGGAAGCCCTGCCGGAGAATAAGAGCCGCCTGTTTGACTATCTCAATCGCACCGAGGAGCGTTTCATCAAACTTTATACAGACGAAAAGGAGATATGTCTGATAAACAAATCCTATATAAACTATGTCATCAATGAGGAATAACAACCCGCCCGGTAAATCACACCAATAAACTCACTCACGTAGAAGTATGGATACAGGATAGTTCATGGCGCTGCTCGATTCATTCAAGGCCAACAAGGCCATTTCCGTTGTACTGGCACACAACCAGGTCAGTGCGAGTGAGTTGAAAAATGCGGTCGTCAAAATCAAGAGCATCGGCGAATCCACCATCCCCAAATTAATTTCGGCCATTGCCGAATCCTCCAATAACAAACCTCTTGAAAATCTGCTGCTTAACTTCATCGACAACCAGACCTTACCCTATTATATCGATGCATTGGCTGACGAAGACAAAACCATCGTCACCCATATTATGCATCTACTCAGCAAGTCACAGAAATATGATCCCAATCGCCTGATACAGTTGTTTGAAGATCCGGAAATACACAAGAACGTGCTGGTGCAGATTCTCAATAGTCACAAGGAATCACTCAATAGCGATAAACTTTTTCAGACCCTGGAGAAAGTGGACAAAAATATCAGGATTCTGATCTTCAGGGTACTGGAAGGCATTGTGCAGGAAAACATGGTTCCAAAATTACTGGTCTATGCTGAAAGCAAGGATCCCAACACCCGCTTGCATATCGCCCGGCTGCTTGCAAAATTCAGCATCGAACAGGTCAGGGACAAACTCCTTCATCTATTGAAAGACAAGCACAACGAGATACGTCTGGCGGCGCTGGACGGTCTGGGGAAAATGAAAATTCCGGTTTCAGCCCGGGAAATCTGCCCCGCACTGAAAGATCCCAACCTGACTATCCAGACCCGGGCCATCGAAACACTGGTAAAAATAGAAGATCCCGATATCGTCAGGTACCTGGTGGAAATTCTTCAGGACGAGTCTGAATACATCCGTCGGGCAGCGGTTGAAGTCCTTAATGAAGTCGCCGATCCGTCCTCTATCAAGGATTTACTCCATGCCATGCGCGATCAGGACTGGTGGGTCAAAGTGCGCGCAGCGGATGCACTGGGTTCCATTGGCGGTCCTAAAGTTGTCGAAGCCGTACTTGAACTACTCAATCATGAAGATGATTTTTTTCGCCGTACGGCAGTGGAAATTCTGAATTCAATCAAGGATGAACGCGCCATTGATTACCTGATAAATGCGCTCAACGATAAAGACTGGTGGGTGCGCGAACGCGCCGCTGACGCACTGGCCAAGCTGGGTTCAGACCGCGCCATCCCCGCTCTGCTAAAAATGCTGGATGAACAACCTGAATCCGCCAAGATTGCCCTTCGGGCATTGACGGATATAGGTAACACCAATGCCATTGCACCCCTGATATCAAAATTGCAGGAAAGTGACACCTCGTTGAAAAAACATATTATTGAAGCCCTTGGCGAACTCTCCGACCACCAGCATTCGAAAAATATTGAAAGCGCCCTGAATCAGGTCCTGAAGACTGAGGACGAAGACATCCGGCAAATTGCATCAGCAACCCTGGATACTATCATCGCTAAAAATCGTTTTATGGCAAACAGAACCTCAGACACAGATTCCGAACCCGCAGTTAACTCGGGCGGGGAAAAAACCGCCATATCCCAGCAGCAACCCCTCGCCGACACTGCCATACAACAAATCGACCCCGCCATGCTAAAACCCGGCATGATTCTGAGTGATCGTTATGAAATTATCAAACACATCGGAAAGGGCGCATTCGGCTTCGTTATCCTGGTCAAGGATAAAATGGTCAATGAAGAAATTATTCTAAAATTTCTGAATCCACAAATGGCCACCGATGAAAGCGTCATCCAGCGCTTTATCTATGAACTGCGCTACACACGTAAAATCACCCACCCCAATGTCATCCGCATTTATGATTTTCTAACTTTTGGTAAATCTTATGCTATTAGCATGGAATATTTTGACAGCCATTCCCTGAGTTATGAAGTCAAAAATAAACTCACGAATGATATAAAACGCAATATTAAGATTATTATTGATATCTGTAACGGCCTCAACATCGCCCACAAGGTTAAGGTTGTACATCGTGATATTAAACCCGCCAACATTCTTGTCGACAAAAACAATATTGTCAAAATCGTTGATTTTGGTCTTGCTGCGGCGGCTTCACAGGGTGACGCACGTATCACAAAAAGCGGCATTCTGGTCGGCACTCCGACCTACATGGCGCCCGAACAGGTGCGCGGAAGAAAGATCGACACCCGCACCGACATCTACAGCCTGGGTATCGTCATGTATGAAATGTTCACTGGCCGCCCACCGTTCAAAGAAAAAGATCATATGGCCACGCTCTTCAAGCATGTTGAAGGTAATCCCACTCCGGCCAGGGAAATGAATTCCAAAATAGATGAGGAGCTGAATAATATCATTATGCATGCGATTCATGTCGATCCCAAACAACGCTATCAGCATATTGACCAATTGGCCAGTGATCTACAAACTCTGTACGATAAGGGTATATATTAATGGCACGCATTGATGCTTTTCTCAAACTCGGACGCGATCAAGGTGCTTCAGACATCCATGTTGCCGTGGATAGCCCGCCACTGATTCGCCTGCATGGCGAACTGACTGAAATCAAATTCCGCACACTGGGGGCAGAAGAACTACAGGAACTGCTTTATGAAATCATTCCAGAGGACTTGCTGCAAGATTACAAACAGGGCAAGGATCTGGATTTTTCCTATGACTCGCCCGATGCAGGACGTTATCGCGTCAACCTGTTCAGAAAGCTCAGTGGGCCAGGCGGCGCTTTCAGAGTCATCGCCCCACGTATCCCGACTATGGAAGAACTCGGCATTCCTGGCGTCATTGAAAAAATGCTCCACGCCAACCAGGGCCTGGTTCTGGTAACGGGGGCCACGGGAACGGGCAAATCCACCACCCTTGCCGCTATGATTGACTGGCTCAATGAAAACCGAAAATACAACATCATTACCCTGGAAGATCCGGTCGAATACATACACAAAAGCAAACAATCGCTCATCATCCAACGCAGTGTCGGCCCCCATGTCAAAAGTTTTGCCGACGGCCTGCATGCCGCACTACGAGAAGATCCGGATGTTATCCTGGTGGGTGAATTGCGCGATCCCAAAACTATCAGCATGGCCATGACGGCGACCGAAACCGGTCATCTGGTCTTGGGCACCCTGCATACCACATCAGCCGTTAAAACGATTGATCGCATTGTCGATGCCATGCCCACTGAACAAAAAGCACTGGCGGAAGCTTTTCTTGCCCAGCATTTGCAGGGCGTGATTAGTCAGAAACTGGTGCGCACGGCCGATGGCCGCTCACGCAAGGCGATTATGGAAATTATGCTTAATACTTCCGCTGTCGGCAACCTGATACTCAACAAGAAAAACTTTCAGATCCCGTCTATTCTACAAACCGGGCGTGACCAAGGCATGCAATTAATGGATCAGGCATTACTGGAAGCACTGAAAAACAAGGAAATCGATCCGGATGACGCCTATGTTAATGCGGTTGATAAAAAACAGTTTCAACGTTTCGTTACTAATCCGGACCTGCTACCGCAGGTTAATTTTGTTGTCAGTTGACAGGAAATATCGGCGTGAACAGAGTGGATGCTTTTCTTGAACTGGTGGTAAAACAGAAAGGCTCCGATCTGCACCTGGTCGCCGGCAATCCGCCCAGGGTGCGCCTCAATGGCGACACCCATACCGTCAAATACCGCGAACTCAGCAGCAGCGAAACAGAAGATCTGATTTATGAAATTATGAGCCAGGCGGACATAACGAAATTTGAACATGAAAACAATCTCGATTTTGCCTATCAGGTTGACGGACTGGCGCGTTTCCGTGTCAATGCTTTCAAACATATGGACGGTCTTGGCGCCGTATTCCGCGTCATTCCCAGCGAAATACAGAGCCTCAATGAGCTAGGGCTGCCACCTGTCATTAAAAATCTTGCCCGTCAGCGCAAAGGCCTGATTCTGGTAACCGGACCTACCGGCTCGGGCAAGTCCACCACCCTGGCCGCCATGATTCACTACATCAATAATGAGCGCAAAGGCCATATCATCACGATTGAAGATCCGATTGAATTTATTCATCAGAACAAAAGCTGCCTGATCAGTCAACGCGAAGTGGGCGATCACACAAAGGATTTCGCTTGCGCACTGCACTCCGCATTACGTGAAGATCCAGATGTTGTGTTGGTCGGCGAGCTACGGGATCTTGAAACCATCCATCTCGCCTTGACTGCGGCCGAAATGGGCATCCTGGTCATGGCTACCCTGCATACCAGCAGCGCCGCTTCCTCTATTGACCGAATCATCAATGTTTTTCCACCGGGTGAAGAAGCTTACGTGCGTACCATGCTGTCAACCTCACTCTGTGGCGTCATTTCCCAGCAACTACTGCGCACCGCCGATGCCAAAGGTCGTATCGCCGCCATCGAAATTATGGTAAACAATCCCGCTATTGCTAATGTCATCCGTGAAGGAAAATCCGAGCAGCTGGACAATATAATTCAGAGTGGCGCCATGCAGGGCATGCAGTTAATGGATACGGCTCTTAAGCGATTATTAGATGCTAAACTTGTAAACGGCGAAGACGCCTATATGAAAGCGCGCAATAAAGCAGATTTCGAACGCTACCGGGACAGCGGACATTTAACCGATGATGTCGATGAAAATACTGTCGAGTAACAATATGGAACCAGAAATTTCTGTATGAATAAAACGGGATAAGGACATGAGCAAACTGATTCTTACACTGGATGGCGCCGTCATTCGAGAATATCCTATCGAAAAAGACAGCCTCAGCATTGGCAGAAAGCATGGCAATGATATTCAACTCAATGACCTGACTGTCAGCGGCCGCCACGCACTGATCATTTCAATGGGCAAGCACATTTATGTCGATGACCTGGGCAGTACTAATGGCACACTTATGAATGGCGCCAAAGTGACCAAAACGCTACTCAACCACGGCGATGTTATACAGGTAGGCAACTATCAGTTCACCTTCTATGACGATACGGAAACCGAATATGAACCCACCATGTTCATCCAGGCCGAGATTGAAGAAACCCAACTGATTAATACCAATGACAAAACAGATTCAACAACAGTCAAAGGCGAGCCACTGGCCGGCGTCAAAATCATCAACGGCCCACTGGCCAATAAAACACTGGAATTGAGAAAACCCTTTAACACAATTGGCTTCAATGGCATAAAAACAGCCATGATTTCCCGAGCCACTGATCATTACACCATTTCAGCGCTAAAAAACCACAAACTACGCCGTACCAGTGATGCACCCATGTTAAACGGAAAGCTTATTTCAACCGAGTTAATTCGACTAAAAGAGAAAGACATCATTGAGCTTGTCGGAACAAAAATGGAATTTTTTTATTTGCACTAAGAGTGTAATCTCGGATTCCGAAGATAAACTGCCTCGCAAGCGGGCGGGCACTATTTAGGAACCCAGCTTTTCCTCAAATAAGGCCTCGTTGATCGAGCAGCTAATATAGTCGGCGATAATGCGCATATCCTTCTCCGCATTGCCCAGGCAACTGGTAGCACCGGGTGAGGGTGTCATATTAAAAATAATGCCGTCACCCGTATCAATTTTAGCCTCACCCAGATGCAATTTTGCCTCACGCTTGTCGATCATCACCGGACGCACACCACCGATCCCTTTGGCAAACTGTAAATCCGCCAGTTGCAACAGGGGAATGACCTTGCGCGCATCCTGCAGAAACAGACGCCGACGTATGCCCGGCACCTCGAACAGAATATTGCGAAAAATATAATTACGAATATCCGCCACCTGGAACAGTTTCCAGAAAGCCAGCAAAACCCGATGATCCAGGCGCAGCACCTGAAAGAACTCGGGCAGGGTTTTAATATTGTAACGTTCCAGCATGGGCAGCATCAGGGCAGTGGGACCCAGGCGGGTTTTATCCGGCAGCAGGATATCAGGATCACCATGAATCGCCGCGAAAGGCAACTTGTCATTCTGTACCGTATAAACCTTGCCATTGAGACATTTCGGCGCGTAATAGAAACTCCCCGCCATGGGCAGGCAGGAATAATAGTGACCATAGCCCATGCGATGAGCAAACAGCAGGCTGTGCCCCCCCGCGCAGACCACCACGAAACGGGCCTGATACTGCCCCCGGCTGGTCGTGACCTGATACAGATCCCCCTGCTTTACGATTTTGCTGACATAGGTTGACAGGGAAACCTCCACCTCCTTCTTATGGTGCGTGCAGGCCTGCTCGACAAAAGATTCTGATAAGGCGGCAAAGTCGACGGCGGTGTATTCCCCCACAATGCCAATACCGTTAAGCATCTCCCGACGCCCCTTGACGACATGGGGTTCCAGTTCATGAATGGCTTTCTCATCCAGCAACCGCATAGCGGGATAATGGGGGGAGAAGATGTTGAAACGCTCCACCAGGGAAGCGCATTCCTGTTCACCAACACCGATGATCATTTTTTGTTGTTTAAAAATGATGCCATCACGTTGCGCCAGCCCAGCCGTGTAATTGACCAGCATGGCGGCCGTGCGCTGAACCTGACGGGCTTTTTCCAGGGTATAGTTGGTTTCGATATCACCACAGTGCAGGGTCTGGCTGTTATTGCGGCCATTGGAGTTGACGGCAGCCACCGAAGCGTATTTTTCCAGCAGGGTGATGCGTTTTAAATCTGTAAACGTCGCCAACTGATACAGCAGTGCGGTACCCGAGACACCCCCGCCGATAATCAGTACGTCACAAACAGCTTGTCCGTTCATTTCATCCAGTTCCTGTTTTCTTCCAGAATAACCGCAGTAGCGACCATAGCAGAAGATGCTTGAATCTGCCCTGTGCGGATTTTTAGTTGATGGGTTTCGCCTCGCTCTACCCATCCTACCTACTTTTGGCTATCCGTAGGATGATGAGCGAGGCGAAACCCATCAATATATCCTTATGAATAACTTATTTTACTGAATAGTTACAATTTTATACACTTAGCGGGAGGACACTCGCGGAAGATAACGCCAGGCAATCAAAAATCCACTTAGCGCCAACAGCATGGCGACAAGAAACATACTGCGTGCACCCAGGCCTTCAAACAGGTAACCACTGTAAAAACTTCCCAGCGCGCCGCCCGCGCCAAAACTCACACTGCTGTATAGCGCCTGCCCTTTACCCTGATGGCGACCGGTAAAGAAGCCGTGAATATATTGTATCGCAGCAGCATGATAGATACCGAAACTGGCGGCATGCAGGCACTGGGCAAATATCATCAGCACCGCTGATTCCGGGTACAGGGCAATGATCAGCCAGCGCAGGGCCGCCAGTAGAAAACTACTCAGCAACAGCCGACGCAAACCAACCAGCGGAACCAGCCGTGGCATCAGCAGAAAAATTCCAACCTCAGCCGCGACGCTTAGAGCCCATAAACTACCGATCGCAGAGAGAGAATAGCCATAGCTCTGTAAATAGATAGAATAGAAGGTATAGTAGGGGCCATGACTGGCCTGCATCAAAAAACAGACCACCAACAAACCTATCACCTCAGGCCGCGACAGCAGGCTGCGCAGAGGTTCATGATCCAGACTTAGATGTCCCGTCGCCTCTTCCGGCACGATCAGGCTGCTCAGCCAGATCCCCGCAAACAACAGCAACAGGATCATGGGCAGCATACTGATACCATCGCCTTCCAGCACGCGACCCAGGCTCCAGACCGCCGCGATAAAGCCGATGGAACCCCAAAGACGAATGCTGCTATAACGATGAACCTGATCGCCCAGATGGGAAAACGTCGTGGCTTCAAACTGTGGCAGGGTGGCATTCCAGAAAAAACTGAATACCACCAGCACCACTAACAGCCAGGTAAAACTGTCACCTGCAAGCACCCCGGCAAAGGCCAGCATGGAAATCAGACAACCGAGCCGCACGATGCCCATACGCCGCCCGGTCTGATCCGCTACCCAGCCCCAGACATTGGGTGAAACAATTTTGGTGGCCATAAGAATAGCCATGAGATTGCCAATATCCGCCACACTGAATCCCAGTGACTTGAGATACAGACTCCAGTAGGGAAGCAAAGCTCCCAGGCTAGCGAAATAGAAAAAATAGAACCCAGAGAGACGCCAGTAAGGTACGCGCTCGGGCCGAACCATCATAAAAAACGCAGAGTTCGCAGAGGCGCAGAGGCGCGGAGAATTTTTTGCTGAAACCTCATAAGCTGATTTCGAAATCTCTGCGCCTTGGCGTTCTCCGCGTTAATCAGGCGATCTCTGCCTTAACTGCAGCAGGAATAACGGGTGTCTCTGACACTACATCCATGTTCTGCGCGCGGTGGCGCAGCACATGATCCATCAGCACGATAGCCATCATGGCCTCGGCAATAGGCGTGGCGCGAATGCCGACGCAGGGATCGTGACGGCCTTCGGTGACGACCTCAACGGGCTTGCCATGAATGTCCACCCCGTGGCAAGGCAATCTGAGACTGGAAGTAGGTTTTAGGGCAATGCTGGCAAAAATATCCTGCCCGGAAGAAATCCCGCCCAGCACGCCGCCGGCATGGTTGGAAAGAAAACCCTCGGGCGTCATTTCATCCCGATGCTCGGTCCCCTTCTGCTCGACCACCTCGAAACCGGCGCCGATTTCCACGCCCTTGACGGCATTAATGCTCATCAGCGCATGCGCCAGTTCGGCATCCAGGCGGTCGAAAATCGGCTCACCCAGCCCCGGCGGCACGCTGCTCGCCACGACATTAATGCGCGCACCAATGGAATTGCCCTCCTTGCGCAGGGTATCCATATAGGCTTCCAGTTGGCCCACTTTGGCGGCATCAGGAAAAAAGAATGCATTTTCAGCCACCGCCTTCCAGTCAAAGTTCTCAGCTTTTATTGGCCCCAGTTGCGCCATATAACCGCGTATTTCGATGCCGTATTTTTCCTGTAAGTATTTTTTGGCAATGGCGCCCGCCGCCACGCGCATGGCAGTTTCCCGTGCAGACGAACGCCCGCCCCCACGATAATCCCGAATGCCGTATTTTTGCTGATAGGTGTAATCGGCGTGACCCGGGCGGAAACGATCCCTGATTTTTGAATAATCTTTGGAACGCTGATCCGTATTGTGAATGATGAGCCCGATGGGCGCACCGGTCGTTTTATCTTCGAAAACGCCGGAGAGGATCTGTACTTCATCCTGTTCCCGCCGTTGGGTGGTATGACGGCTGACGCCCGGCTTTCTGCGGTTAAGATCCGCCTGCAAATCAGACTCTGACAAGCTCATCCCGGGTGGACAGCCATCGACGATGCACCCTATCGCAGGGCCATGACTTTCACCAAAACCTGTGACGCTGAATATTTTGCCTATACTATTACCTGACATGAGGGATGTTTCCCAATAGTTGTATGATCTAACATGATTATCTGGACACAGTATCTTGATTTTGGACATTTTGCCTGGCCCACAAAAGCACCCGCTAATCGCTATCCTTCATTGTGAAATAAAAATGATTATAAATTATACTCGCTGCCAGAAACAGATAAATTAACCCCTCCGGTATGACTTATATAAAAAAACATAGCCAATCGACGCTAAAGAGTGAGCACCCTTCCATCAGCCTCACGCTACTGTCCCTCGCCTTCAGCGTTATGATACTGACCTATATCGGCATCGGCTTTTTCAGCATCAGCCAGTCCAATCAGGCACATGAAGATATTAAAGCCATTATTGAAAAAATAAGCGTAAAACTTGATCTAATCAGAACCATGCACACGGCGGCCCGCGAACGCAGCATCAATCTCTACATGATGATAACCGAGACTGATCCTTTCAAAAGGGATGATGCTTACATGCAGTACAACCGACATGCAACTGAATTCAGCCTTGCTTATAACAAATTCAAGGACATGGATCTAAGTGCAAAGGAACAGCGGTTGCTTGAACAAGAGGCTGAAGCGTCAAATTATACGGTTCCCATTCAGCACCGGGTTGTCCAACTCGCCAGAGAAGGAAAACTGAAACAAGCCCGAGAACTGATGGCAGGTAAAACTATTCAGGCACAAAACAGGATTATTGAATATATTGCACAACTGCAACAACTGCAACATGAATCCATTGCAGAAATCAGAATACTGGCCGCCCAGTCAAATCGGCATACAAAAAATATACTCTATGTTTTAATCAGTCTGGCCCTGCTGCTCGGCATCACCATTGCGGTTTACACTACCCGCCGAATCAGGCGGATTGAAAGAAACATCACCCGGGAGAAAGAACTGGCCCAGGTCACCCTGCAATCCGTTGGTGACGCTGTGATTACCACCAACAACCGGGGTTATGTGCAATTTATGAACCCCGTAGCCGAACATCTGACCGGCTATTCCTCTGGGAATGCATTCAATAAACCTCTGCAGAAAATTTTCCGCATTATTTCTGAAATCAATCATCTCGAAGCAGAAAACCCGATCAGCATCGCTCTTAATGAGCACATTATTCTCTCCATTACCGATGATATCGTACTAATCAGAAAAGATGGTCAGGAATTCGCCATTGAACTGACCGCCGCGCCCATCATGGATGACAAGCATGGCATATTTGGCGCCATTCTGACTTTCCGCGACGTTACCGAAATGCGCTCCATGTCCTACCAGCTGAGTTATCAGGCGACCCATGACAGTCTCACCGGACTGGTAAACCGGCGTGAATTTGAACGGCGCCTGGGCCAGATTATTCAGAATGCCCGCAATGAAAAAACCTCCCATGCGCTGTGTTATCTGGATCTGGATCAATTCAAGGTGGTCAACGATTCTGCCGGCCATGCCGCCGGTGACGAACTGCTGAAGCAACTGGCGCACAAACTATTGCCCCTGCTGAGAAAAAGTGACGTACTCGCCCGTCTCGGGGGAGATGAATTCGGTGTACTGTTGGAAGGTTGCAATGAAGATCAAGCGTATAAGATTGCTGAAATCATGCGTACCACGATCAAGGAAACCCGTTTTCCCTGGGGCAAAAATACGTTCGAAGTGGGCGTCAGCATCGGTCTCGTGCCAATAACCGCCGAGTCCGGTGGCGCATCGGATATCCTCAACGCAGCGGATACAGCCCGCTATACCGCCAAGGAAAATGGCCGCAACCAAATTCAGGTTTATCGTGAAGATAATCTTGAGTATTCAAAACGCAAAACAGAAATGCGCTGGGTGAAAGATATTCAACAGGCGCTGGATAGTAATGCCTTTATTCTCCACTGCCAGAAAATCATTCCCATCAGCCAGCATAGTCACTACAACCACTTCTGCGAACTTCTGATCCGCCTGCAAGACAGCGAAGGCAAACTGGTGCCGCCTATGGCCTTCCTACCCGCCGCCGAACGCTATGATCTCATTCAGGAGATTGATAAATGGGTCGTGCATAACGCACTGACCACGCTTTATGAATTTCAGGATGAGACCCTTCCCGAAAAATTGTTTTTCTCCATTAACCTCTCGGGACAATCACTCAGCGACAGCACTTTTCTCGACTATGTGCGCGCAGAAATATTGAATAGCCGTTGTTCCCCTGACTACCTATGTTTTGAGATCACCGAAACCGCCGCCATTGCCAACATGAGCAAGGCGATTCATTTTATCACCTCAACGAAGGAGCTGGGCTGCAAGTTTGCTCTGGATGACTTTGGAAATGGTCTGAGTTCCTTTACCTATCTCAAGAACATGCCGGTAGACTTTCTGAAAATTGACGGTAGTTTTGTCCGCGACATCTGCCACGACAAAATCGATCATGCCTTTGTTGAAGCTATTCATCGTATCGCCACCATGATGAATATTGAAACCATTGCCGAATATGTAGAAAATGAAGAAACACTGCAAATGCTGAAGGACATCGGCATTCATTATGCTCAGGGCTTCCACATCGAACGGCCCAAAGATATTTCCGAAATCGACAACAAGACTTCATTTGCAGCTTCCTAGCCCGGATAAACCGCAGGATAAGTACCTTCACGAAATAATTTTCTGTAAAATGCACAGAAAATTATTTCTAAGGTACTAAGCGGCGAAACCTGATATCCGCTCAACCGACCTGGGATATAAATAAACGCAAGGAACCCGTTCAGATTACTTTAGAAAAGCGTTGCCCTGTTTTATTGTGAAGGTAAATATCGAACACCATGCAGATGTTACGAATCAGTAGTTTTCCAGAGGAACTTACCGTGATTCTCCGGCGACTGATGTCAACCAGACCGTCGTCCATCATGGGTTTGAGATCTTCCAACTCACGGACAAAATAGTTCTCGAAGCTGATATTGAACCGCTGTTCAATATCAGCAAAGTCCAGTACAAAGTTACAGATCAGCTGGTTAATCACCGCCCGCCGTAGTACATCGTCAACTGACAGGCTAATACCTCGAAAAATTGCTAAGTCATCATTATCGATGCGTGCCGTGTAATCGTCCATGGGCTTGAGATTTTGTGCATAGCAATCCCCCACCATACCGATCGACGTGACACCCAGCGCCACCAGGTCGCAGTCAGCATGGGTGGAATAGCCCTGGAAATTTCGATACAGTAAACCATTGGCCTGGGCAATCGCCAGCTCATCATCCGGTTTGGCAAAATGATCCATACCGATATACACGTAGCCAGCGGCGATCAGCGTTTCAATGGTGCTTTTCAGAATGGCTAGTTTTTCATCTGCTTTGGGGAGGTCACTTTCATTAATACGGCGCTGAGGCTTGAAAATCTCCGGCAAATGCGCGTAATTAAAAACGGATAGTCGATCCGGATTCATCGCCAACACTTTTTCCAGTGTGGCGGAAAAAGTGGAGAGGCTTTGATGCGGGAGACCATAAATCAGATCCAGACTGACCGAATGAAAGCCTTCTTTACGCGCGGCTTCCATAACAGCATAGGTCTTTTCTTCAGACTGGATTCGGTTGACCGCCTTTTGCACGCTGGGATCAAAATCCTGTACCCCGAGACTCATCCGGTTAAAACCGACTTCGCGCAAAATAGCAATGGTCTCGGCCGTCGCCTCGCGCGGGTCGATTTCAATCGAGTATTCCCCTTTGCTATCATCAACCAGGTTGAAATATTGGCGCGTTACCTTCATCAGCTCACGCATCTCGGCGTGGCTGATAAAGGTGGGTGTGCCCCCCCCCCAATGCAACTGCCTTACCTTGCGGTCCGGATCGAACAGTTCGCTCTGCATGGCCAGCTCTTTATAAACCCGGCGCAAATAGGGCTCGGCTCGACTTCGATCCTTGGTCGAGATTTTGTTGCAGCCGCAAAAAAAACAGATAGTGTCACAGAAGGGGATATGAAAATAGAGAGACAGATCACGGCCCGAGGCATTGCTGGCTTCAACCTGTGCCCGGTAGTCGCCAACACTGAAGTCGGTATGAAACTGTACCGCAGTCGGATAGGAAGTATAACGCGGACCCGCCTTGTCATAACGGCGGATCAAATCGGAATCAAATATAATCTCAGACATGGTGTTCTTCGAAGCTAAAGTGGACGTTGCAGTATAGCAGGAGACGGAGCAGACTTTTAGGGGAAGGAATTAAATTACTCTTCCACCGTATCCAGTCCCTTCCGGTGTGTGCTGTTAATCAGGCTGAGTAAACCTTTAAAGGGTAAAATAAGAGTGCTCTGGCCTTTCACGAAGGCCATAAAAGAAAGATCTTCATCCGAAAATTCATAGCGTTCTTCTTTCAGACTCGCCAATAAACCGGTCAATTGCTGTTCCAGAATATCCACAAAATTCAATGCGCCTTCCATAAACTCCTCATCAAACTCCACTGAAAAACGCAGTTCCTCAACCTCGAATATGGCCTGTTCGACCAGTTCAATATAGTCCTCAAATGTTGCCGGCCGCTTCATCATAATTTCATTCTCCAAAAAACCAGTATTTTTTACAGGCGCTTCGCCATCTCGGCAAAGTCAGTATGATAATCGGAAAGCTGGCGGGCTTCGAGCAGAAATATCCCCTCCCCCCCATGTTCAAAATCCAGCCAGGTAAAAGGGATATTCGGAAACTGCTGGCTTAACGCCTCAGCACTGTTGCCGACTTCTACGATGATCACCCCTTCAGGCTGCAAATAATCGGGCGCATCCCGCAGCATGGGAATCACCAGATCCAGGCCCCGGCTACCCGCCGCCAGCCCCCGTTCCGGTTCACGCCGGTATTCATCCGGTAATGCAGCCATATCCTCAGCATCCACATAGGGCGGATTGGACACAATCAGATCATAACGCCGTCCCGCCAACGCACTGAACAGATCCGACTCAAATAAATGCACCCGATCTTCCAGGTGATGCCCCCCTATATTGCGCAAAGCAACCTCCAGCGCCGCGCTGGAAATATCACTGGCGTCCACCTGTGCCTGTGGCAGAACACAGGCCGTAGCAATGGCGATACAACCGCTGCCGGTGCATAAATCCAGCACCCGCTCGACCCGCTCTGGCGCCAGCCAGGGCCGAAAATGATGGTGAATCAACTCGGCAATGGGAGAACGCGGCACCAGCACCCGCTCATCCACATAAAAAGGCAAACCCGCGAACCATGCCTGCCGGGTCAGATAAGCCGTCGGCAAACGTTCATCCACCCGCCGCTGCACCAGTACCGAAATCGCCTCTTTCTCCGCTTCACTCAGGGGATGTGACAGACTTTCTTCGGCAAAATCCGGCGCCAGGCCCAGGGCGTGAGACACCAGCCAGGCTGCCTCATCTCGCGCATTGTCCGTACCATGACCAAACCAGACGTCCGCGTCATCCAGATAGGCCTGCGACAGCAGAACCGCATCACGCAGGTTGTGAGCCTTGTCCAAATCCAGTCTATCCATGCTGGTCTCAGGCCGGTTTCTTTGCATGTTTGGGGCGAAAAGCCGTCATTACAGCTTCATCCGTTTCCAGATAAGGGCCTTCCAGCAAATCGATGCAATAAGGCACCGCCGGAAATACCGCATTCAGGCAATCATCAATGGCCGAGGGCTTACCCGGCAGATTGATGATCAGGCTCTGACCCCGAATCCCAGCCATCTGCCGCGACAGGATCGCGGTGGGTACAAACGTCAGCGACACCGCCCGCATCTGCTCACCAAAACCGTCGAGAATCTTCTCGCATACCGCCTCCGTGGCTTCGGGCGTAATATCACGGCGGGCCGGGCCGGTGCCACCAGTGGTCACGATCAGACAGCAACCTTCCTCATCCGCCAGCCTTTTCAAGGCCTGTTCCACCTGCCCCTGCTCATCCGGCACGATCAAGGTCACTGCCTCCCATTTACTACTCAGAGCCTTGTCGAACCAGGCCTGCATCGCCGGACCGCCCAGATCCTCATATTCACCCCGGCTGGCACGGTCAGAAACCGTCAACAGACCAATGCGTATTGTCGTGTGTATCATACCTACCTCATATCAAAACCGGGACAAAGGCCATCTTACCCAAATTCAGTTTTGCGCACCTCCCCAAATTCATTAAAACTACCTGCCTTGAAATCTGGGCATAACATCTATAATGAAGGGGTATGGAAAAGCTTATTCGACAGGCGGCCGTGGCCGGAAGTTTTTATCCCGCAGATAATCGCGAGCTGAGGCGGATGCTGGCGCAGTTTCTGGCCCAGGCCGAACAACAGCAGTCAGGGCTTGCCTATACCCCTAAGGCGATCATTGTCCCCCATGCCGGTTATATCTATTCCGGGCCGGTCGCCGCCAGCGCCTACCACCCTCTGCATGCGGCTGGCGGTCACATTAATCGTGTGGTGCTGCTCGGCCCCTCCCACCGTGTCCCTTTTCATGGCCTGGCGAGCTGCCAGGCCAGCCATTACGCGACCCCGCTGGGGCTGATCACGCTGGATCGAGCCAGCCTCGACAGGCTGGAGAGTATGCCCCAGGTAACGGTGAATGATGCTGCGCATATTCCGGAACACAGTCTTGAGGTGCAACTGCCCTTTCTGCAATACGTACTGGATGACTTTGAGCTCATACCGTTACTGGTGGGCGATGCCGATGAAAGGGAAGTCGCTGACGTGCTTGATGAACTCTGGGGTGACCGCCACACGCTCATCGTGATCAGTTCGGATCTCAGCCACTATCATGATTACACCACCGCACAGCGGCTGGATCAAAATACGTCTCGTGCGATTGAAACACTCAACCCGACAGCAATCAGCTATGAAGATGCCTGCGGCCGCAATCCCGTCAACGGTCTGCTGCATATCGCAAAGCGCCGAGCCATGCATGTGGAAACCGTGGACTTGCGTAATTCGGGCGACACGGCCGGCCCACGCGATCAGGTCGTGGGCTACGGCGCCTACCTGTTTTTTGAACATCAGGCCTGACACCATGCTCGATCATAAAAACCAGAACATCCTGCTTGATATCGCCCGCACCTCGATCGCTAACGGTCTGAAACAGGGCCAACCTCTGGCTGTGAGACAGGGGGACTATCCCTCTATCCTGCAGGCGCCGCGCGCCAGCTTCGTCACCCTACAAATCAACACGCAACTGCGCGGCTGCATCGGCACCCTCGAAGCCTTTCGACCACTGATAGAGGACGTAGCGGAAAATGCCTTTGCCGCAGCCTTCCGTGATCCGCGTTTTCCACCTGTCAGCGAGAAGGAATTCAAACAGCTTGACTACCATATTTCCATTCTCAGCCCCAGTGAGCCGATAGAAGTCAAGTCGGAAAATGATCTGCTGAATAAACTACGTCCCGGCATAGACGGCCTGGTACTGGAAGAAGGCGGTCGGCGCGGCACCTTCCTGCCCTCGGTCTGGGAAAGCCTGCCCAGCCCCCGGCAGTTCCTGGCGCAACTGAAAGTCAAAGCCGGACTGCCGGCGGATTACTGGTCGGACAACATCAAAGTGAAACGCTACACGGTGGAGGATATTAAAAGCAACGGAAAACCGTACTGATGGGTTTCACTTCGTTCTACCCATCCTACCCATCCTACCCATCCTACCCATCCTACCCACTTTTGACCATGCGTAGGATGGGTAGAACGAAGTGAAACCCATCAACATATCCTCAGGGAGTAACCTGTTTTTTTACTGAGTAGTGACATCAAAATTCCAATAAAACCTCTGCGTCTCCACGCCTCCGCGTTCTCTGCGATCAAAACAAATACTTAAAGAATAGGGAGAAATATCTATCTTACAGCTTGAAGCGTGCGGCATTTACCCAGCGAACCCTTAAGGCAGGTGCGTCCATCCACCCAGATGGCATGGTCCAGCCGCGCTCCCTCAAGTCGGACATCCTGCATTTTTGCGCCGCTAAAATCAGCATAGGTCAGATCGGCACCGGTAAAATCAGTATGACTCAGATCGGCACGCTGGAGACTGCTGCCTTTCATGTGCGCCTGCCTGAAGTCGACATAGCTGAGATTCGCCATACTTAAATTGGTATACATCAAACTCGCCCTGGACAGATTTGATCCAAACAGGTTGGCGCCACTGAGATTGGCGCTATCAAGATTGGCGCCCTGCAGATCGGAATTCAAAGACTGCCGGCCCGCCATGCGGCAGTTACGCCAGTTCACCCCAGGGCGAGCGGCGGCATTACAGACGGGCTGTTCAATTCGCGTTTTCGGTGAAAAATGAAATCCGGCGTAAATCAGGCCACTGACAGCCAGTAGCACCAATAGGGCCTGCAGAACTGAAAATTCGCGCTGCTGTAAAAAGTGTTTGTAGATAGACTCCCGGTGGCTGCGGTATTCCAGCAATTCATCCGGCTCAGGCAAACGGCGCGAATCTGCATGGGCGCCATGTTGGGGGCGGCGTTCATCAGCCCAACGGCGCGCGGCCATGAGCCGCTCCTGCGCAAGTTCATCCGTGGGTTCCTCCTGGAGCACCTCCGGTAACAGATCCTGACGGGACTGGATCATTACCCAGCTTTCCCTGTCTTCACTGACCTCATCACTTACCCGGAAACGTCCCAGCAGCAGAGACTGGGAAATTTGCCTGGGTGGAAATGGCCCAAGCACCTTGTCATTCTTGCGAACATAAAGGGGAGAATGTTTTGTCATGTCTGTTCTATGCCCGCATCGTCTTTGTTCAGCCTTATAATTTTTCAGGTTTCTTCAAAACATCATCTATTATGTGCGAGTATACAGAAAATGCCCCAACGGCCGTTATACTGTTATCGGCATACTTCTATGGATATTAAAAAATCTGGCGGCCTGCCGCTCCCGCAACCTGAATCCCTGCCTGCAACCGGTAAAAGCGCTGCTATCCCGCGCCCGGAAATCAGCCCTGCCCCCCCTGCACAGCCGCCCTGGCAAAGCGGACAAATTTTGCAGGCACTGATACTCAAGGTGACACCGGCGCAGATACTACTCAACATCCAGGGGATTCAGGCCAGCGCTGCTCGCCCCCCTGCCCTGACCCTGCAGGCAGGTGACCGCCTGCAACTTGAAGTTCTGAAAAATACGAACCCGCCGCAGCTCAAACTACTTGAGTTACAGCCTGCGGCCTCCACGATTGTCAACCGCGCCCTGCGCACCAGTCTGCCCCGGCAACAGGCGCTGCCGCCCCTGCTGGCCAATATTGAATACCTCAGCCGTCATCCGGCAGCCGCAAATTTACTGGATCGGCCTGTTCGCAGTACCCTGCAGCAGCTTTATTACCAATTGCCGACAGTGGCATCTCTGCGTCAGCCAGAGGCGCTGAAACAGGCCCTCGAACTCAGTGGCCCCTTTCTTGAAAACCACCTGCACACCACGCAGCAAACGCCCAGCCTGAACCTACAGCAGGATCTGCGCGTCAATCTGCTACGCCTGGCCACACAACTGCAACACTATATCGCCCGTGAGGCGGGTCAGATCAGGCCAGTCCGCCAGCAGCCACAGCTTCCCCCATCGAGCGATGTCACCCGCCCACAGACGGAGTCTGCCCCCGTCTCTCATCGTCCCGCACTCCCACCGATCAGCACGGGGCATCCCGGAGCACAGCCCGCCGTTGCCGCCAGTCTGGCTCAGACTTCCCCGCTCAGAGCTGCTGAACAATTGCTGCAACAGACTGAGGGTGTGCTTGCGCGTCTGCACGTCCATCAGTTGCACCACCTTAAAAGCGAGCAAGCAGGCCACCCCGCCTGGTCAATGGAATTGCCGGTACGTAGCGAGCAGGGTATCAACCTGTTCGACATCCGCATTCATAGAGATCCTCCCTTCCCTGTACCCTGGAGTAACGAAGATGGTCAACACAAACAGCCACAGGCAGAACCGCGCTGGAATGTCCGACTGGCTTTTGATCTGGAAGGTCTGGGGCCGGTGCAGGCGGTAATCGCTCTGCAACAGGAACAGATTTCAGTACACTTTCATGCACAGGAAAATCAGACCAGCGTGCTTTTCAATGAATATGCGGAAATGCTCGGCAGCCGTTTGCGGCAGGCCGGACTGGACGTCGCGGCAATTGATTGCCGTCAGGGACAACCCGAACCTGCTGCGGGAATAAACGGTGCCCCTATCCTGGATGAACAGGCATGAACGAACAGACAAGAATACCGACGCTGGCGGTTGCCCTGCAATACGATGGCAAAGCCGCGCCGAAGGTAACCGCCAAGGGCGCGGGTGATATCGCCGAGCAGATCCTGGCGATTGCCCGTGAACACGGTGTGCCTTTGCAGGATAATCCGGAACTGGTGAAATTGCTGTCAAAAATTGAGCTCGGTGATCAGATCCCCGAAGCGCTTTATCTTGCCGTCGCCGAGGTGATCGCCTTTGCTTATATGCTTAAAGGCAAGGTGCCGCAGGGGTATGGGGAATAGCGGGATAAGGCTGTATTTTATCTGTGATGGGTTTCGCGTTGCTCTACCCATCCTACCCGCTTTTGACCATCCGTAGGATGGGTAGAGCAACGCGAAACCCATCAATCAAACTTTACTCAATACTTCCTGCGCTTCGCTCCGGCCTCATGTGCGGGAACAGGAGGACATCGCGGATGGAGGGGGAATCGGTAAACAACATT
>CAZQVV010000006.1:0-32149 GCA_964596835.1 uncultured Thiohalophilus sp.
TTACCGTTCGTCCTGAGCCTGTCGAAGGAAGCCTGTCGAAGGAAGCCTGTCGAAGTTCGACAAGGCCCCCCTGAGCAAAGTCGTCTGATAGCAAAACTCAGTGCAACCTAATGTTGCGCTTTATCCCCATACTGACACTTCTTCGTAAGCGGTTATCAATAACTTCGCCATGGTGTTTTCTTTTGCGTTTTTGTACCGATTGCAACGTATATCTTTGAGCCTGTTGTGAAGTTGGTTTTAAACGCTGAGGTATCCCCACGAACATTTTCTGAAAACCAAAAATTTATCCGTCCGCCAATGAACGCGAATAAACGCCAATATTTTATATTGATGTGTCTGCGGCACAGAATACAATCATGAATGCTTTTGCCTTTATTAGCGTTCATTGGCAGATATTTTTTTATCGGTTTAATTTGAAATGTTGTTTTGTGGGGATCCCTCAGTTTTAAACGTTAATATTTTTTATGTGTCTATTTATTATTTTCTTGGAAAATTCAGTACAAAATCAACGTTAACCTGGCGCATGCTTGCCAGGCCAGGAATATTAACTATTATGATGCTATGCGATCGTTTAATGCTAATGGGCGAAGAGAACAACGTGACGGCATACTCGTTCCATTGCTTTATATCATTTTGTAAAAAATATCAGGAGAAAAATAATTATGGAACAATTTGTACGCTATTTAAAGTCAGGGTTTATCCTGTTTCTGTTATCGTTTTCAACGTTAACCCTGGCCGGTGGTGACCACGCGGGTGCGCACTGGAGCTATGGTGATGAAACGGGCCCTGCACACTGGGGAGATATGAAGCCCGGGTTCAGCACCTGTAAGGCGGGCAAACACCAGTCGCCGATAAACATCCGCAACGCCCATGTTGCGAGTCTACCGGCTATCCGCTTTAGCTATAAAGCTACGCTACTCAATGTGGTCAACAACGGTCATAGCATTCAGGTGAATTATGCACCGGGCAGTCATATCACGGTCGCGGGTAAACAATATGAATTGTTACAGATTCATTTTCACAGCCCCAGTGAACATGAGATAGATGGCAAAGCGGCTGACATGGTTGCGCATCTGGTGCATAAAGCTGCAGACGGCCAGCTTGCGGTTGTCGCGGTCTTGTTCAATAAGGGCACCCGTAATCCATTGATAGAAAAAATCTGGAAACATATGCCGGCCCATAAAGGCGAGTACAGCAAGGCCGCGATTAAAATTAATGCCAGCGATTTGCTGCCGACAGACAGGGGCTATTATCACTATTCCGGCTCTTTGACCACGCCGCCCTGTAGCGAAGGCGTTAACTGGCTGGTACTGAAAAACAGGGTTGAGGTGTCGTCTTCCCAGATAGCCGCATTGACCCATATCTTCCATAAAAGTACACGTCCGGTACAGCCTCTGAATGGGCGCCGGATCGAGGTCAGCCGCTAAAGAACCACATCCTGCGTCCACCTCCGAGGGCGTAGGATGAAATTTTTTTCCCGCTCCCGTATAGTTGGATCTAAAAAAGGGGGGTGGGTATGCGTACAATCATGGTGTTAAACGCCAAGGGTGGTTGTGGCAAGAGTACCATTTCAACCAATCTGGCGAGCTATTTTGCCTTTGAGCGGGAACAGAAAGTCGTCATGATTGACTTTGATCCGCAGGGTTCCAGCATGGCCTGGCTCAACGTTCGTGGCGATCGTGAACCACGGATTCAGGGTTTGCCCGCCTGGGAAAAAAGCGTGCGTATCCCGAAGTCGGTCGATGTTGTGATTCTGGATACCCCTGCCCGGGTGCAGGGTCAGGAGCTGAGTCAACTGGTGCGCCGGGTCGAAACCATTATTGTCCCTGTTTTGCCCTCGCCTATTGATATGCGGGCTGCGGCTGATTTTATGAAAGCGCTTTTGCTGAACGGCAAAATTTCCCGCAAACAGACCAAGATCGCCGTGGTCGCCAACCGGGTGCGGGAAAATACGCTGATTTATCAATCGCTGCAAGCTTTTCTCAAGTCGTTGAAAATTCCTTTTCTCACCAGTTTGCGGGACACGCAGAGCTATATTCACGCAGAGGAACGGGGTATCGGCATTTTCGAAATGGCACCTTCAGTCGTGTGGCAGGATCTGGAGCAGTGGCAACCGCTGTTGCGCTGGCTGCGAAGCAAACGTAGCTTTCCCGACTAAACCGCCCCGTTGCACACGGCGGGATAGTCATTTTTTGACTGGTTTTAATCTTGTGTCAGAATTGACAAAGACGAACACCTTACCTTGAAAGGCACGCTCAAAACAATAATGGTAACTACTCACCCCTCACCGGGTATATGTTTTTAACTCTCTATGCAGGGTGTGCTGCTTATTAATGATGGGTTTCCCTACTGGACTTCGCGCTTTGCTCTACCCATCCTACTCGTCTACGGTTCTGTAGGATGGGTAGAGCAAAGCGCGAAGTCCAGTAGGGAAACCCATCATTCTACGGAGTGAGTAGTTACCAATAATGAATAAATCAGAAATACTGGAAAAAACACGTGCGGCTGAACGCTCACAAGCTACCGGGGGATCTGTTCTCTGATTGATGGCGTGCCGGTGGGACAGGAAATAAGGCCCTGTAATGCCCACTGACTGCATTTTCGGATCGTCACAACCGAGGATAAAAACGCGGGTAAAGTCTTTCACTTGCGCGGCCATTGGGTAATAATATCCCGTCCGTCTAATAGTTGAGTGGTTTTATGAGTTATTCTGTCAAAATTGAACCCAGTGGCCACCGTTTTACGGTTGAGCAGGACGAATCAATCCTCGATGCCGGTTTGCGCCAGGGGGTGGCCCTGCCTTATGGCTGCCGCGATGGCGCCTGCGGTGCCTGTCTTGGAAAACTTAAATCCGGCCAGGTAAGCTATCCGGACGGCCCACCGGTTGCGCTTTCGGAAGAAGATGAAAAGCAGAACATGGCGATCTTCTGTCAGGCCCATGCGCAAAGCAACCTGATCATCGAATCCGATGAGGTTGAAAACAGTCGAGATATACAGATTAAAACCCTGCCCTGTCGCATCAGTGAACTCAGGCGTCTGAATCATGATGTGATGCTGGTGACGCTCAAGCTGCCGGAAACCGAGCGCATGCAGTTTATGGCCGGACAGTATATCGACTTTTTACTTGAGGATAGCCGCAAACGCGCCTTCTCGCTGGCCAACGCGCCCCATGAAGACAAGGATCTGGAGCTGCATATTCGTCATGTGGAAAATGGCCGCTTTACCGGACGGGTATTCGGATCTCTCAAGGTCAAAGATATGATGCGCATCGAGGGACCCTTTGGTCAGTTTTTCCTGCGCGAGGACTCTGATCGTCCGATTATTTTCATGGCGGGTGGAACTGGTTTTGCACCGATCAAGGGCATTATCGAACATGCTCTGGCCGCGGAGATTGACCGTCCAATGCATCTGTACTGGGGTGTCCGCAAGCGTGAAGATCTGTACATGCACGAACTGGCGCAGCAGTGGGCCGACGAGTATTCCAACATCGAATACCATCCCGTTCTTTCCGAGGCGGCAGATGATGACTGGGTGGGGCAGCGCGGTCATGTGCATAGCGCCATCATAGCGGACTTTCCTGATTTAAGCGGCTACGAGATCTACGCATCTGGGCCGCCAGTCATGGTCTATGCGGGCCGGGACTCTTTCGCCGACCAGGGGCTGGATCCGGGACATTATTATTCCGATGCCTTTGAGTTATCAAACGATTAAAGGATAAATCCGGGCCCCCTGTTTCACCGGGGACAAGGCTGGCTGATTAGCTGAAGATCCGGTCATAAAGGTTCCGCCAGTTTCGCCGACATATACAACACGATATTTAGCGTGTCAATGACCCGACTGTTTGCGCTTTGTGGTAGGCCGAGGTGACCGGATATGAGCAGCATGTTTCAGACAAACGGTAAAAGCAAATGACAGGGAATGCGCGTATGCCGACGGGCGACAGCCTCAGAATTCTGCTGGTTGAGCAGAATCCGGTTGAATCAAAATTGTTGCAGGAACTGCTGCAGGATCCGCAACAGCAGACGATGGATATCTGCGCTTTAACCACCCTCCATGACGCCATCGCACAGATCAAACAACAGTCTTTTGATATCGCCCTTATCGACGCCGTATCCCGTGACATTCAGCATCTGGGACTGTTTCATGCGATCAAGGCCAAAGCAGGTGATCTACCGGTTATTATTCTGATCGAGACGTTGGATAAGGATCTGCTGCGCAAAGCCATGGATGAAGGTGTGCAGGATTACATGCTCAAACGGGAAGTAGACAGCCACAATCTGTTGGCGACCCTTCGCCATGTCGTCTTGCGCGCGCAGTTGAAACAGCTCCCCCCCAGGCCGAGTCTGGCGGCGGCCGTTAGTCAAGCACGGACAAAAGAGGGGGTTGATGAATTAACCGGCTTACCGGAGCAGAGACTGTTTGTTGAATGCCTGGAATATGAGGTCAAACGAGCACGCCGCTATTCCCTGCTCATGGCGTTGATGTTTATTCATGTTGATGGTCTGGAAGCCGTATCTGCGCAAGCGGGCGAGGAGGCGGTTGACGCCATCCTGCTGGCGTATTCTGAACGTCTGAAAAACATCCTGCGCGCCAGCGATACCAGTGGACGCTACGCTGAAAACGAATTTTCCTGCATCCTCAACGATCTCTCTGTCGAATCGGATGTGCATATCATTATTAGCAAGGTTGAAACCGCCCTGTCAGCCCCGGTAAATTTTTGCTCACAGCAACTACAGACGAGTGCCAGGATAGGGTTGGCGCTTTATCCCGGCGACAGTGATGATGTGCAGGGGCTGATTCAGTGTGTGAATACGGCGCTGGGCAGCGCCCGGCAGGAAACGGGCAGTAATTCTAAAGTTTTTAATTCACGGCTCAGAGCGCAGGATCTTGAGCGCTTCAAGGTGGCGGATGCGGTGCGTTTTGCGCTGGAGAAAAATGAACTGCAGTTGTATCTGCAACCGGTGCTGGAGTTGACGCAGAAAAATGTGATCGCAGCTGAAGCCATGCTGCATTGGGAGCATCCTGATTATACTGAAATCAGCAGCCGGGATATTCTGTTTCTGGCCGAATTGGCCGGTCTGGTTCAGCCGGTTGCGGAATGGTTTCTGCGCCAGGCCTGTTTGCAGCACAGGCGCATGCAGCAAGAACAAATGGATCTGAAAATCCGGCTGCATCTGCCCTCAGGCATTTTTCGTAATTCGGGTTGCCCCGCGTTACTTAGAACGATCCTGACGGAAACCGGCATGGCGGCGGAAAATCTGCAACTGGCGGTGCCAGTGAGCGCCATCATACAATCGCCGGAAAATGCGCACGCCATTCTTGAGCAGCTTGACGGTATTGGCGTCAGCATCCTGCTGGATGATTTTGGCGGCAATCGTTCATCTATGCAGATTCTCAAGGATTACCTGATCAAAGGCCTGATTATTGAACATCATATTATCACCCGGATCAACAGTCATCAGAATACCAGCGAAATCGTTAAAACCATTATTGGCCTGTGTCAGGCCCTGCATCTGGATCTGATTGCGAAAGGCGTCGATTCTGCGGCCCAGGAAAAACTGCTGGGTGCCTGGCGTTGTTCCGCAGTGCAAGGTGGATATTATGCCAGACCTGTGGCGGCCGATGACTTTTTCAGCCTGCCGCTGTGGGCCGATACCGCCGGGGATGGGACAGATGAAGAGCAAAGTAACCGGGATGAGCAACAGGATACCGCGCAAGCTATCCGGGATTCACTGGTGACGCTCAACAGTCTGCCACCCATGTCCGGGACGACTCGGCAGTTACTCAACATACGCAACAACCCGGATGCTGATGTGGGCGAGCTGGAGATCATCATTGAACAGGATCCGGCGATTTCGGCACAGATCATCCGTTACGCCAATGCCCCATTTTTTGGCAACCAGGGGCAGATCAACACGATCAAAGAGGCGGTTATGACGGCTCTGGGGTTTGAGGGCGCGCTGAACATGGCGCTGGGGATCGCCGTGCTGGGCAACCTGCGGGATACGAGCAAGCCCTGCCCCGATTTGCGTGTTTTCTGGCGTCATGCCGTGTATGCCGCGGCGCTCTCACAGGCTATTGCCATCGAAGTGGGAACGCGAGACGTGACGCCGGGGACGGCCTGGCTGGCGGGGCTGTTGCAGAACATCGGTTATCTGGTGCTGCGCCAGAACTTTCAGTCTGAACTGAAAAAAATAAAAAAAAGCCAGCAGCCGGATCTGCTGATCACCGATGGGGAGGAGCGTGTACTGGGTATCAGCCACGCGGAAGTGGGCCTGCATATTTTACGTGCCTGGCATTTCCCCGAGGAAATTGTTACCGCTGTATTCGAGCATCACAATGTGGCGTATGTCGGCAACCATGCCGTCTACGCGAATATCGTACTGATTGCCAACCGCATGCTGGCGCAACAGAGCATCGGAGACGAAACACTGGGGCTGGCGCCCCCCGGGATCCTGCAAATGTTGTCCCTGAGCGAAGAAAGGCTGGACAGCATTATGGACAGCATCATGGATAGCCGGGATGGACTGGATACGATGGGTAATCATTTAGCCGCCTGATTCAGGTTCGCCCGATCATTCAACCCCCGTCTTCGTGTTGATGTTTTTTAAAACGATTAGCTTGTAGAATCCTCTGTCATGATTTATCCCGATCACTTTGACGTCATCGTTGTCGGCGGCGGCCATGCTGGTACCGAGGCGGCGCTGGCGGCGGCGCGTACCGGTGCGCGCACTCTGCTGTTGACGCATAATCTCGATACGCTGGGGCAGATGAGCTGTAACCCGGCTATCGGCGGCATCGGCAAGGGGCACCTGGTCAAGGAAGTGGATGCGCTGGGGGGTTGCATGGCCCAGGCTATCGACCGGGCGGGGATTCAGTTTCGTATTCTCAACGCCAGCAAGGGTCCGGCGGTGCGCGCCACCCGCGCCCAGGCCGACCGGTTGCTCTACAAGCAGGCGGTGCACAGCGTGCTGGAGACCACACCGAATCTGACTTTGTTCCAGCAGGCCGTGGACGATCTCATTGTCGAGCAGGATCGGGTTGTGGGCGTGATCACCCAGATGGGCCTGCGTTTCCACGCCCGTAGCGTGGTGCTGACGGTCGGTACCTTTCTGGGGGGTCGTATTCATATTGGCCTGTCGAATTTTGAAGGCGGGCGCGCGGGTGATCCACCTGCCAACGCTCTGTCTCGCCGTTTGCGCGAGCTGCCTTTTCGGGTTGAGCGGCTCAAGACCGGCACCCCGCCGCGTATCGACGCCAGGACTATCGACTACAGTCAGCTCGAAGCCCAGCCCGGCGATGATCCGCTGCCGGTGTTTTCTTTTCTCGGCTCAGTTGCCGATCACCCGCAGCAGGTGTGTTGCCATATCAGCAGCACCTGCGAGCAAACCCATGAGATTATCCGCCAGGGTCTGGATCGCTCCCCCCTGTACAGCGGCGTTATCGAAGGTGTGGGGCCACGTTATTGCCCCTCGATTGAGGACAAGGTCGTGCGGTTTGCCGACCGTCACGCGCACCAGATTTTTGTCGAGCCGGAAGGCCTGAATAGTCACGAAGTGTATCCCAACGGTATTTCCACCAGCTTGCCGTTTGATGTGCAACTGGCTTTTGTGCGGACCCTCAAAGGCTTCGAACACGCGCAGATCACCCGTCCCGGCTATGCTATCGAGTATGATTTTTTCGACCCGCGTGATCTAAAACCGTCGCTGGAAACCCGGCATCTACACGGCCTGTTTTTCGCCGGTCAGATCAACGGCACCACCGGCTACGAGGAAGCCGCCGCGCAGGGCCTGCTGGCCGGGCTGAATGCGGCGCGTCAGGCTCGTGGGCAGGCGAGTTGGTGCCCCGGCCGGGATGAAGCCTACCTGGGGGTGATGGTGGATGACCTCATTACCCTGGGCACCCAGGAACCCTACCGCATGTTCACCAGCCGCGCCGAATACCGCCTGCTGCTGCGCGAGGACAATGCCGATCTGCGCCTTACCGAAACAGGCCGGAAATTAGATCTGGTCGACGATCAGCGTTGGCGTTTGTTTAGTGAAAAACGAGACGCCATCGAGACCGAGCGGGCGCGGTTACAGGCGACCTGGTTGCGCCCGGCGGAACTTTCGCAGACCGAGATGCAGCGGGTCTTTGCACAGCCTCTGAGTCGTGAGGCTAGCCTCTGGGATCTATTGCGGCGCCCCCAGGTCAGTTATGTCGGACTCATGAGTCTGGCCCAGGCCGGGCCGCCCGTTGGCACCGTCCGGGTTGCCGAGCAGGTGGAAGTGCAGGCTAAATATGCCGGTTATATCGATCGCCAGCAAGAGGAGATCGCACGCAATCGCCGCCAGCAGGCGCGTGCGTTGCCCGAGGATTTTGACTATGGCTCCGTCAATGGGCTGTCCACCGAGGTCTGTGATAAACTGCAACGCAGTCAGCCCACGACGCTGGGACAGGCGGCCCGTATTCCCGGTATGACCCCGGCCGCGATTTCGCTGCTGCTGGTGTATCTGAAAAAACGGGCAGGATAACCAACACAAGGGAGAGACGATGAAACGGTATTTATTGATAGGTTTAATGCTGCTGCTGACGCCGCTGTCCATGGCCGAAGGCAATGGCCTGATTTCAATAAAGAGCGCGCATAGCGTCAGTGTGACGCTGGATCGCCTGGAAAGCCTGTTGACGAAAAAAGGGATTACTATCGTGACCCGTTGGCGGCACGATGCGGCGGCGAAAAAAGTGGGTATCGCCCTGCGCCCCACCGAGTTGCTGATTTTTGGCAACCCGAAACTGGGCAGTCATTTTTTCACCAGCCGGCAGACGGCTGGTATTGATCTGCCGATGAAGGCGCTGGCCTGGAAAGATAAAAACGGGCAGGTCTGGCTGACTTACAATGATCCGCAATATATTGCGGATCGGCACGGGATCACAAATCGTGCTGTCACGGTTAGAAAAATGACGGCTGCCCTGAAATATCTGATGAATGCCGCTGCCCGGCCTTAAGATATAGAGTGATCCTGAAGAATAGAGTAATCCTGCCGCACCCGTTGGCTGCCGGACTGGCCGAGGGGCTGGAGAAGACGGGGCTGGAACTTAGCGAGGCGGTGCAGGCGCGGCTGTTGGCGTACCTCGATTTACTGGCAAAGTGGAACCGCAGCTATAATCTCACGGCGGTGCGCAAGCCGACACAGATGTTGGTGCGTCACCTGTTCGACAGTCTGGTGATCCATTCGTTTCTCAGGGGGCCACAGATTCTGGATGTCGGTAGCGGTGCCGGTCTGCCGGGGATTCCGCTGGCGCTGGCCTGCTCCGGTCATGATTTCACCCTGCTTGACAGCAATAGCAAAAAAACCCGGTTTATCACCCAGGCGGTGGCAGAACTGGGGCTGGACAACGTGACTGTGGTACAGTCACGTGTCGAGGCATATGAAGCGACCGGATTCGACACGATTGTCTCACGGGCTTTTTCCACGTTGGCGGAATTTGCCCGTGGCGTGCAGCCCCTGTTAGCGGCAGACGGGATTTTACTGGCTATGAAGGGCGTGTATCCAGGTGCCGAGCTGGCCGAACTGCCCGCACCGTTTAGACTGGTGCAGACTATCAAGTTGCAGGTGCCGGGTCTGGATGCGGAGCGTAACCTGCTGATTATTCAGAGGGATTAAGTTTTGAACACAAGCGAAACTCGGGAACAAACTAATATGCCTGATACCAGGAAAACCTGAATGAGCAGAATCATCGCCATTGCCAACCAGAAAGGCGGCGTTGGCAAAACCACCACCTGTATCAACCTGGCGGCTTCGCTAGCGGCGACCAAACGCCGGGTACTGCTGGTCGACATGGATCCACAGGGCAACGCCACCATGGGCAGCGGTGTCAACAAGCATGAGCTGACCCTGACCACCTGTGAGGTGTTGCTGGGTGAGGCGGACATCCGCCAGGTGCTACAGCGCAATGATCAGGTTAATTACGATGTGTTGCCGGCTAACGGCGATTTGACTGCGGCCGAGGTGACCCTGATGCAGAAGCTGGGCAAGGAGCGCCGTTTGCGTATCGTACTCAACGACATTCAGGACGACTACGACTACATTTTTATCGACTGCCCCCCCTCGCTGAATATGCTGACCCTGAACGCACTGGTGGCGGCAGGCTCGGTCATGATCCCGATGCAGTGCGAATACTATGCGCTCGAAGGCTTGAGCGCCCTGCTCGAAACGATCGAGAACGTGCGCCAGTCCGTCAATCCGGAACTTAAGGTGGAAGGGCTGTTACGAACCATGTTCGATCCCCGTAATAATCTGGCCAATGATGTGTCAGGCCAGTTGATCCTGCATTTCCCGGATCAGGTTTACCGCACCGTGATTCCCCGCAACGTGCGCCTGGCGGAAGCGCCCAGCCACGGCCTGCCGGTGATCCATTACGACAAAACTTCCCGTGGCGCCTTGGCCTACCTGGCCCTGGCCGGGGAGATCCTGCGCCGCAATGAGAGCAATGAGCTGGCTGAGGCGACAGTCTGAGCGCGAATCGTTCGACCTGAGGTCGGGTTAAACTGTATTTTACCACGGAAACGACTATTTTTATGGCCGCAAAAAAACGAGGACTGGGACGTGGACTGGATGCCCTGCTGGGTAGTTCGGCCAGTAGTATGAGCGCACGTCCATCCGCGACAGATAATCAGAGCGTAGAGGGCTTGCAGAATTTGCCGGTCGATGTGATCCAGCGTGGCCGCTTTCAGCCGCGGCAGGATTTTTCTGCCGATGCGTTGCAGGAACTGGCGGATTCGATTCGCGCCCAGGGCGTGGTGCAGCCGATTGTGGTGCGTCCTGTTAGTGGCGTTGTCGGTAAGTATGAACTCATTGCCGGCGAGCGGCGCTGGCGGGCTACCCAACTGGCCGGGCTGCACGATATTCCGGCCGTGATCCGGGATGTGCCGGATCAGGCCGCTATGGCCATGGGGCTGATCGAGAATATCCAGCGCGAAGAACTCAATCCCATCGAGGAGGCGACCGCCCTGGAGCGTCTGATCGAGGAGTTTGGCCTGACGCACCAGGAAACGGCTGAGGCGGTAGGGCGTTCCCGCGCGGCGGTCTCCAATCTCCTGCGTCTACTGAGTCTGGATCCGGTGGTCAGGCAAATGCTGGAGGCGGGCAAGCTGGAGATGGGCCACGCGCGCGCCCTGCTGGCATTACAGGTGGGGGCACAGCAGATCCAGGCGGCGCGACAGGTGGATGCGAAGGGACTCTCTGTTCGTGAAACCGAACGTCTGGTGCGTAAATTACAGGTGCCTGAAAGTGACGGTGGGAAGGAAAAAAAGCCGGATCCGGATACCCTGCGCCTGCAGGAAAGCCTGGCGCAAACGTTGGGTGCAAAAGTTCAGTTTCAGCATAACCGTCAGGGCAGAGGTAAAATGGTCATCCATTACAATAGTCTTGATGAGCTTGACGGCATTCTTGGTCATATTAAATAATGATTAATATATTAATATTGCGTGATATTTTTCAGATATCCCTGAGCAAAAATGCGAACAAAATTCATTTATGCGCCTATCATTAACGCTTTCTGGTCATACCGGTATGCTTCGTGCGACAGTGATCACCTTGTCACCGATGACAGGCCAATACGAAATCCGAATGTTTTTCTACACTTCATTTTTGGCGGGATGATCCGTTGCCGGTAGCGCAAAATATGCGTTTTGCCACTAAAGCCTACCGGCGCATGCTTTACAAAATGGTCGGGATCCAGGGGATTCTTATAGCCATATTAGTTGCATGGTCATACTTGAACGGGAGTATGGAACACAGCGCAGGTCTGTTTTACGGTGGTTTCGTCACGATCTTCACGACCCTGTACAGCGGCTGGCGTTTTAAATGCGATACAGAACGGGTCGATAATTTTCCTTCCGTCATGATGGCCGGCCTGTACAAAGCAACCGTGATGCGGTTTTTACTGGTCATGGCGCTGCTGGTTCTGGGGTTCAGATATCTTCAGCTTGATCCCGCCGCCGTCATAGTAGCGTTTATCGTGACCCAGGCAGGCTGTTTTTTCGGGCCGCTCACGGCGCGCTGGGGTCGGCAATAGCGCGCCGACACGGTTTATCTGAAGACCAGATTTATCCAGACGAAACATTGTACAGGGTCGAGAACACATTATGTCCAGCGACACGCTCACATCCTCTGAATACATCAAACATCATTTGTTAAACCTGACCTGGGGCAAGCTGGACGGACGCTGGAGCTTTGCCCATAATGCCGCACAGGAAAAAGCAATGGGCTTCATGTCCATCCATGTCGATACCATGTTCTGGTCGACCGTGCTGGGTCTGGCCTTCCTCTATTTTTTCCGCCAGGTGGCAAAAAATGCGCACACGGGTACGCCCGGCGGGCTACAGAACTTTGTCGAGATGATCGTGGAATTTGTAGATACCAGCGTGCGCGGTTCATTCTCTGCAAAAAACGATCTGGTCGCCCCCCTGGCGCTGACGGTTTTTGTCTGGATTTTTCTGATGAACATGATGGATTTGATTCCGGTGGACTGGATTCCGGGGCTGGCCGAGGCGGTCGGCATTGAGCATATGCGAATCGTAGCCTCCGCCGATCCCAATGCCACCTTCGGTATGGCCCTGTCGGTGTTTTTTCTGATGCTGTTCTACAGCATTAAAATCAAGGGTGTTGGCGGCTTTACGGGTGAGTTGACTTTGCAACCCTTCCAGGCGAAAAACAAGTGGTTGCAGGCGCTGTTTATCCCGATCAACTTTCTGCTTGAATTTGTTTCGCTGATAGCCAAACCGTTGTCACTGTCGCTGCGACTGTTCGGCAATATGTATGCGAGTGAAATGATCTTTATCCTGATTGCCCTGATGTTCAGCGGCGGTCTCGCAATGGGGGTCTTTGGCGGTCTGCTGCAACTGGGCTGGGCCATTTTCCATCTTCTCATTGTGACGTTACAGGCCTTTATCTTTATGACGCTGACGATTGTCTATATGGATATGGCGCACAGTGAACACTGATTTATTTTAACTTAACTTTAATTGTATAGATGTATTGATTTTACATATCTATTGACGAGGAGATAAACATGACAGAAGCAACTGCACTGCTGTACATCGCCGGCGCACTGATGATGGGTCTGGGCGCACTGGGTGCGGCCATCGGTATCGGTGTTCTTGGCGGCCGTTTTCTGGAAGGTGCCGCACGCCAGCCTGAGCTGATTCCTATGTTGCGTACCCAGTTTTTTATCGTCATGGGTCTGGTGGATGCGGTGCCGATGATCGCCGTGGGTATCGCCATGTATGTTCTTTTTGCGGTGGCGGGATAAAACTGCGGGGAATAAGCAAATTTCAGAAGCCATAAAACCCTGTGAATAATTAACGTCAAGGCTCCAGCATGAATATCAATTTAACGCTTATAGGCCAGTCGATTACTTTTGTGTTGTTTGTCTGGTTCTGTATGAAACTTGTCTGGCCGCCGATTATAACGGCGATGGATGACCGCAGGAAAAAAATCGCTGATGGTCTGGCGGCAGCCGAACGGGGCATTCATGAACAGGAACTGGCTCAAAAAGGCGCTGCGGTTGTTCTGCGTGAAGCCCGGCAACAGGCCCAGGACATTATCGGTCAGGCACAGAAGCGCGCTGGTGAAATTGTGGACGAAGCCAAACAGCAGGCGCGCGATGAAGGCGAACGGTTGCTGATGGCCGCGCGTGCGGAAATCGAACAGGAGGTCAACCATGCCCGCGAGGAATTGCGTGGCCAGGTGGCCACTCTCGCGATTGCTGGTGCGACCAAAGTGCTCAAACGCGAAGTCGATGCGGCTGCCAATGAAGATCTGTTAAAAGATCTGGTTTCCCAACTATAAAGGGCTAGGGCTATGGCGGAAAAAAGCACTATTGCACGCCCCTACGCACAGGCTGCATTCGATCTGGCGCAGGAGAAAAACGATCTGAAAACATGGTCCGATATGCTCCGGCTTTGCGCCATGATCATCCGTGATGAGCAGGTGAGCAGGCTGATTGGCAATCCCGGGATCAGCAAGAATGCGCTGGTCGGTTTGATACTGAAGGTCGCGGGCGACAGGTTGAATACGGTGGGGCGTAATTTTATTCGCGTACTGGCGAACAATGGGCGCCTGAATGTGTTATCGGAAATTGCGAGCTTGTATGAGCAGCACCGCGCCGACGCCGAACGCCGGGTGGATGCCGAAGTGATTTCCGCTTTTCCCCTGAGCGATACGCAACAGCAGGCGCTGGCGGCGAGTCTGAAGAAAAGACTCGGACGTGAGGTGAGGCTGACGGCCAGCACGGATGCATCACTGATTGGCGGCGCCATCGTACGGGCGGGTGATCTTGTCATTGACGGTTCCGTTAGCGGGCATTTGAATAAACTGGCCCAGGCACTGATCGCCTAGCCGGTTGTTAAGAGGATAGTGATAATGCAATTGAATCCAGCAGAAATCAGCGAACTGATCAAAAAGCAGGTCGAAAGTTTTGAAGCGGTTACCGAAGCGCGCAATGAAGGGACTGTAGTCAGTCTGTCTGACGGCATCGTGCGCGTTCACGGACTGCACGACGTCATGATGGGGGAAATGATCGAGTTTCCCGGTAACACCTATGGCATGGCGCTTAATCTTGAGCGTGATTCTGTCGGTGCCGTGGTGCTCGGTGATTACGAACATATTACCGAAGGTGACAAGGTCAAGTGTACCGGCCGCATTCTGGAAGTGCCGGTCGGCGAAGCCCTGCAGGGGCGGGTGGTCGATGCGCTGGGGCTGCCGATTGATGGCAAGGGACCGGTTGAATCGGATATAAGCTCACCAGTTGAAAAAATTGCTCCGGGGGTCATTGCCCGACAGTCCGTTGACCAGCCGATGCAGATCGGTCTTAAGGCGATTGACGCCATGGTGCCGATTGGCCGCGGTCAGCGTGAGCTGATCATCGGTGATCGCCAGACCGGCAAGACCGCCGTTGCAATTGATGCGATCATCAATCAGAAAGGCACCGGCATTAAATGTATCTACGTGGCCATCGGCCAGAAAGCCTCCAGTATTGCCGGCGTGGTGCGCAAGCTGGAAGAACACGGGGCCATGGAACATACGATTATCGTCGCGGCACCGGCATCCGAATCGGCGGCCATGCAATTTATCGCGCCCTATGCCGGTTGTGCAATGGGCGAATACTATCGTGATCGCGGTGAAGATGCGCTGATCATTTACGATGATCTGACCAAGCAGGCCTGGGCCTATCGCCAAGTGTCTTTGTTGTTGCGCCGCCCGCCGGGTCGTGAGGCCTATCCCGGCGATGTCTTCTATTTGCATTCGCGTCTGCTCGAACGTGCGGCGCGAATTAATCCTGTTGAGGTCGAAAAACTCACCAACGGTAAGGTGAAAGGCAAGACCGGTTCGCTGACCGCGCTGCCGATTATCGAAACCCAGGCCGGTGACGTATCCGCGTTTGTGCCGACCAACGTCATTTCCATTACCGATGGTCAGATTTTCCTGGAAACCGATCTGTTCAATGCCGGTATTCGTCCGGCGATCAATGCCGGTCTGTCCGTTTCTCGTGTGGGCGGTGCCGCGCAGACCAAAATCATCAAGAAGCTCGGTGGTGGCGTGCGACTCGATCTCGCCCAGTATCGTGAACTGGCCGCCTTCGCTCAGTTTGCCTCCGATCTGGATGAATCCACCCGCAAGCAGATCGAACGTGGCCAACGCGTGACCGAGCTGATGAAGCAGGCCCAGTACTCAACCATGTCGATTGCTGAACAGGCTTTCTCATTGCTCGCCGCCAGCACCGGTGCGCTGGATGATATTGACGTGAAGAAGATCGTCGATTTCGAAGCAGCCTTGCAGGCGTATATGAAATCCAATGAATCAGCGCTGCTGGAAAAAATTAATGAGAGCGGTGATTACAACGACGAAATCAAATCCGTCATGACTGCGGCGATTAAAAAGTTCAAATCCACCAGCACCTGGTAAGCGGCCGGAGACAGGATCATGGCAAGCGGAAAAGAGATACGTACCCAGATCAAGAGTATCAAGAATACTCAGAAGATCACGCGGGCGATGGAAATGGTTGCGGCCAGTAAAATGCGTAAAGCGCAGGAACGCATGCGAGCGTCGCGCCCCTATGCGGACAAAATGCATAATGTGATCCACCATCTTGCTTACGCGCATCCGGAATACAGGCATCATTATCTGCTGGCGCGCGAGAACCCGAAGCGGGTGGGTTACATTATTATTTCTTCTGATCGCGGTCTTTGCGGCGGGCTGAACAATAATATGTTCAAGAGCGTGTTGGCTGATATGCGCGGCTGGCGTGAGAAAAATATCGAGATCGATCTCTGTACCATTGGCCAGAAATCATCACAGTTTTTTAAACGTTTCGCCAATATCACCGCCCAGGCGGTACAGTTGGGTGATCATCCTGGCGTAGCGGATTTAATCGGCACGGTTAAGGTCATGCTGGATGCCTATGATACGGACAAAATTGATCGTCTGTTCCTCGCGTATAACCGTTTCGTCAACACCATGACCCAGCAGCCAATCGTAGAACAGTTGCTACCGGTAGAACCGGATGGCAAAGAGAAAGAACTTGCCTATCACTGGGACTATCTTTATGAACCGGATGCCAAAGAGGTGCTCGACGGTCTGCTGGTGCGTTATATCGAATCACTGGTGTATCAGGGCGTAGTGGAAAATGTTGCCTGTGAAATGGCCGCACGTATGGTCGCCATGAAGAGCGCGTCTGACAATGCCGGCGATCTGATCGATGATTTGCAACTGGTCTACAACAAGGCGCGCCAGGCAGCGATTACCCAGGAGCTGTCAGAAATTGTCGCGGGGGCAGCTGCGGTATAGATTCATATAGTGCGAGGGAGAAGCGGTGGGGAACCAGAAACAGCGGCTACTCAACGCTTGTCATTCGTGGCTCGTAACTAAAAAATGAAGGGTGAACGGATATGAGTTCTGGAAAAATTGTACAAATTATTGGCGCTGTCCTGGACGTGGAATTTCCGCGTGACAGTATGCCGAAAATATATGATGCCCTGTTGGTCGATGAAGCCGGCCTGACGATGGAAGTCCAGCAACAACTGGGTGACGGTGTGGTGCGCACCATTGCTATGGGCACGACCGATGGTCTCAAACGTGACATGGCGGTGAGCAACACCGGCGCGTCGATCTCTGTTCCGGTGGGCGTCAAAACCCTGGGCCGAATCATGGATGTGCTGGGTAATCCCATTGATGAACTGGGCGAGATTGGTGAAGAGACTCGCATGGCTATTCATCGCAAGGCACCCGCCTATGAAGATCTTGCGCCCGCCACCGAGTTGCTGGAAACCGGTATCAAAGTGATCGATCTGATCTGTCCCTTTGCCAAGGGCGGCAAGGTCGGCCTGTTCGGCGGCGCCGGAGTAGGCAAGACCGTGAATATGATGGAGTTGATTCGCAACATTGCGATTGAGCACAGCGGTTACTCGGTATTTGCCGGGGTGGGTGAGCGTACTCGTGAGGGTAACGATTTCTACCACGAAATGAAGGAATCCAACGTACTCGACAAGGTGTCGCTGGTTTATGGGCAGATGAACGAACCGCCCGGCAACCGTTTGCGCGTGGCGCTGACCGGCCTGACTATGGCTGAAGCCTTCCGTGACGAAGGCCGCGACGTGTTGCTGTTCATTGATAACATTTATCGTTATACCCTGGCCGGCACTGAAGTGTCTGCCCTGCTGGGACGCATGCCGTCGGCGGTAGGTTATCAGCCGACCCTGGCCTCCGAAATGGGCGACCTGCAGGAGCGCATTACCTCGACCAAGACCGGTTCGATTACCTCCATCCAGGCGGTTTATGTTCCGGCGGATGATTTGACCGATCCCTCTCCGGCGACCACCTTTGCGCATCTGGACGCCACCGTGGTGCTGTCGCGGCAGATTGCCGAACTGGGTATTTACCCGGCGGTGGATCCGCTGGACTCCACCTCCCGTCAGCTGGATCCGCTGGTTATCGGTGAAGAACACTACAATGTTGCGCGTTCGGTACAGGGCACTCTGCAACGTTACAAAGAGCTGAAGGACATTATCGCCATCCTGGGTATGGACGAGTTGTCTGAAGAAGACAAGCAGATCGTATCCCGCGCGCGTAAAGTTCAGCGCTTTTTGTCCCAGCCTTTCTTCGTTGCGGAAGTATTCACCGGCTCGGCCGGTAAATACGTCTCGCTAAAAGACACCATCGCCGGCTTTAAGGGCATCGTCAACGGTGAGTATGACGATCTGCCGGAACAGGCTTTTTATATGGTCGGTAGCATCGAAGAGGCTGCCGAAAAAGCCAAATCCCTGTAGTTTGGCCCGTTAAATAGATCGGGGGGAGAATGACCATGGCCATGACCATGCATGTTGATATCGTTAGCGCAGAATCGGAGATTTTCTCGGGCACGGCGGAAATGGTGCTGGCGCCAGCGGTCATGGGGGAAGTCGGTATTATGCCCCGGCACACCCAGATGCTGACGCCGCTGAAGCCCGGCGAAGTTCGTGTCACCCGCGAAGGCGGCGAGCAGGAATATTATTATGTTTCCGGGGGCATCATGGAAGTCCAGCCGCATGTCGTCACGGTCTTGTCCGATACGGCGGTACGCGCCGCCGATCTGGATGAAGCGGCAGCACTGGAAGCCAGAAACCACGCCGAACAGACACTCAAGGATCGCGGCAGCAGCATGGACTATGCCAGGGCCGAAGCCGAGCTGGCCCAGGCCCTGGCGCAGATTCGCATGATTCAGAAAGTACGCAAAAATACCGGTGCCTGAATCAAAAGCGGATTAAACTGTAGCCAGAATGTAACTATTCAGCATACTGGGGCGAGGTTGCCACCCATTGTCCCGCTTACGTTATTTGAGGAAATGAGTCACACATGTAGGTTGGCGCTGAGCCATGATCTTGATGGCGAAGCCCAACACAATTAAGTCAATGATAGACCACGCCTGTTGGGCGACCGAAGGACGTGCCTGTTGGGCTTCGCGTTGCTCAGCGCCAACCTACATACGAGGTTCCCTGACAATTGCTGAATAGATACGCCAGAATTAGGTATCATGAGGGGCCGTTGCTATACTGCCCCTCTCTTTTTGGGTTTGAAAAAGTAAAACAAAGACATGTCCGGACAGTGCGTAGAGAGAAATAAGGTTGTAACCTTTACCTATATCATTATGGATGAAAACGGCAGCGTGCAGGAACAGTCGGATATTCCTATGAATTATCTGCATGGCGCGGATGATAAAATGTTTCCCGCAGTTATGCAGGCGATGGAAGGCCATCGGGTGGGCGACAAGGTGGAAATCGTGCTGCCACCCGAAGACGGGTTTGGTGAATATGATCCCAACCTGACGTATCGCGATAAAATTGAAAACGTGCCTCCGGAGTATCAGCACATAGGTGCCGAGGCCGAGTTCAGAAGCGATACCGGTGGAAGCATGAAAATGACCGTGGTAAAAATTGAAAACGGCGAAATCGTGCTGGACGGCAACCACCCCTTTGCCGGTAAAACCATGACGTTCAAGATGAATATATCGGCGATTCGTGATGCAGCCGAAGAGGAAATCAGAACCGGGAAACTGGTGACAGACGGATTGGATTCCGGCACCACGCATTAAAAGGAAGTCAGTAGCGTAGCCTGGGTAAAGCAAGGCGCAATGGACTGGAAGTCCCGGTCCAGCGAGAACCCCAGGGATATCGCCAGCAATCAACCCCGAGCATTTGTAAACCATATGTCAGCCTCAAACCTTACAATAATTATCCTGGCGGCGGGTCAGGGTTCAAGGATGAAATCTCGGCTCCCCAAAGTGCTTCATCCTCTTGCCGGTCAGCCCTTGCTGGGCCATGTCATCCACACTGCGCGCCGCCTGAATCCCGAACACATTATTGTCGTATACGGCCATGGCGGCGAACAGGTGCCCGCTGCGATCAACGGCGATGATCTGATCTGGGTGAAGCAGGAAGATCGGTTGGGAACCGGACACGCGGTGGCCCAGGCCATGCCGGAAGTGGATGATGCCGCAACGGTGTTGGTGCTCTACGGCGATGTGCCCCTGACGCACCAGGCCACACTGGAACAACTGATCAGCTGTAGTGCGGGTGACTTCGGCCTGCTGACCGTCAATCTCGACGATCCTACCGGCTATGGCCGCATTGTGCGCAACAATAAGGCACAGGTCACACATATCGTTGAGCACAAAGACGCCACCGAAGACGAACGTCAAACCCACGAAGTGAACACCGGCATACTGGCAGGCGATGCCGGTCGCCTGCGTGGCTGGCTGGAAAAACTGAACAATGACAATGCTCAGGGTGAATATTACCTCACCGATGTCACCGCCATGGCGGTCGCCGACGGTGTGGCAATTAAAACCTGCCAGCCGGGTTCCGAGATGGAAGTACTGGGTGTCAACAGCCGCGCCCAGCTGGCCCTATTGGAACGCCAGTATCAGCGCCAGCAGGCCGAGAGGCTGATGGCCCAGGGCGTCACCATCATCGATCCCGCACGACTCGATATTCGCGGTGAGGTGGATATTGCTCAGGATGTGATTCTGGATGTAAATGTCATTCTAGTAGGCAAAGTGCGCATGGGCGAAGGCGTTTATGTCGGCCCCGGCTGTGTGATCAAAGATTCGACCCTTGCCGAAGGCGTGCAGTTGCAGCCCCTGTGTGTCATCGAACAGGCCACTATTGGCGCCGATGCCCATATCGGTCCCTTTGCCCGTCTGCGTCCGGGGGCGGAACTCTCGGCCCATACCCATGTGGGCAATTTTGTTGAAATCAAAAACAGCAAGATCGGTGAAGCCTCAAAGATCAATCACCTGAGCTATATTGGTGACAGCGACGTGGGTGAACGGGTTAATATTGGCGCTGGTGTGATCACCTGTAATTATGATGGTGCCTGGAAACACCGCACGACGATTGGTAATGATGTGTTTGTAGGATCAGACTGTCAGTTGGTGGCACCGGTCGAAGTCGGCGACGGTGCCACCCTGGGCGCCGGGACCACCCTGACCCGGGATGCACCGGCAGGTGAACTGACCCTGAGCCGGGCAAAACAGAAAACAGTGCAGGGCTGGAAGCGGCCTGTTAAGAAGAGTAGCTAGTGGGTAGTGGCTGGGGATAGGTGCAGTAATGTAGGGTGGGCACGGGGTTGGTGCCCACGCGTTACTCTAGAGACTAAATATCATGTGCGGAATTGTGGGTGCAGTGGCAAGGAAAAATGTAGTCGATATTCTGGTCGAGGGGTTAAAGCGGCTGGAATACCGAGGCTATGATTCCGCAGGTGTCGCTTTGCTGGACGAGGCCTGTTGTATCCAGCGGGTACGCATGCCGGGCAAGGTAAAACAACTTGAAAACGAGTTGAAGAAAACCCCGGCCAACGGCCATGTCGGCATTGCCCATACCCGCTGGGCGACCCACGGTATTCCCAGCAAGAGTAATGCCCACCCACATGTCTGCCGCAAGAGCATGGCCGTGGTGCATAACGGCATTATCGAAAATTTCGAACAACTCAAACAGCGGCAACAGGCCGAGAACTATGACTTCACTTCGGATACCGATACCGAAGTCATCGTTCATCAGTTGCACAAATACATGGCGCAGGAAAACGATCTGTACAAAGCTGTGTGTGCCACCGTGAAGGATCTGCAAGGCGCGTATGCGCTGGGCGTCATCAGTACCGATGAACCGGACACCCTGATCACCGCGCGGCGCGGCAGTCCGCTGGTGATCGGTCTGGGGGAAGATGCCAACTACATCGCCTCCGATGTGGCGGCGCTGATCAGTGAAACCCAGCATTTCATTTACCTCGAAGAAGGTGATGTGGCCGTCCTGCGCGCCTCCGGGGTCGAGATTTTTGATTTAGATGGCAATCCAGTCGAGCGCACGATCCACGAGAGTTCACTCAACGCCGATGCCGTCGAGCGCGGTGAATATGCCCACTACATGCTCAAGGAGATCTATGAACAGCCGGATGCCATTGCCGAGACCCTGGAAGGCCGGTTGGGTGAGGGCAAAGTGCTGGAGAGTATTTTTGGCCCGCAGGCCGCTGCCATTTTCGATAAAATAAAACAGGTGCAGATCATCGCCTGCGGTACCTCCTATCATGCCGGGCTGATCGCGCGTTACGGTTTTGAAGCCCTGGCCGGGATCCCCTGCAACGTGGAAGTTGCCAGCGAATTTCGCTATCGCAAGGCGGCCGTATTGCCCGACACCCTGTTCGTAACCATCTCCCAGTCGGGCGAAACGGCGGATACCCTGGCGGCCCTGCGTGCGGCCAAGGACATCGGCTTCGCGCACAGCCTGTGCATCTGCAATGTGCCGGAAAGCTCGCTGGTGCGCGAATCAGATCTGGTGCTAATGACCCGTGCCGGCCCGGAAATCGGCGTCGCCTCAACTAAAGCGTTTACCACCCAACTGGTTGCCCTGCTATTACTGATCATTGTCCTGGGCCGCCGTCATCAGCTCGATGAGGTGCTGGAAGCCCGGCTGGTGGAACAGCTGCGGCAATTGCCGCTCATGGTGGAGCAGGTGTTGAATCTCGATGAGGAGATCAGCACGCTGGCGGTGCGTTTTGGTGACAAGCACAACGCCCTGTTTCTGGGTCGCGGCGAGCAATACCCGGTGGCGCTGGAAGGTGCGCTCAAGCTCAAGGAAATTTCCTACATTCATGCCGAAGGCTATCCGGCCGGTGAACTCAAGCACGGCCCGCTGGCGCTGGTGGACGCACAGATGCCCATCGTCGTGGTCGCCCCCAATGATGAATTGCTCGACAAATTAAAGGCCAACCTGCAGGAAGTCCGTGCCCGCGGCGGCGAACTGTTTGTTTTTGCCGATGTAGAGTCCGGCATGCAAGAAGCCGACGGCATCACCGTTCTCAACGTCGCCCCCACCGACAAGGTCATTTCCCCTATCGTTTTCACCATCCCCCTGCAACTACTCGCCTATCATGTTGCCCTGATTAAAGGCACCGATGTCGATCAACCCCGCAATCTGGCAAAGTCGGTTACTGTTGAATAGCACCACTGGTGCAATCTGTGACTATTCTGACCAATTAATGTCGAAACAAGCCGCGTTTAACTCAATTACTGGCGAATCCCTGCAACCAGGATGCAGCTGGGCGAATTTCTCCCACGGCAAGGCCTCTTGAGTTTACTATCGTAGGAGAGATATGAGTCTGAAGTTTATGTTTCTCATCGTCAGATAGCGAGCCCAGATGATCAAGGATTGCCAGTAATGCGACTGACCGTGCGCGGTCACTGCCATCCGCTATTTTCAACGCAATCCCCAGGCCTCGCTCAGGTAAGGCCGCCGTGAGAATCCCCTCGGCACCGGTTTTAGCCAACACAGCACCTTTGGTGACTTCGTTCAACTCACTGACCACCGATCCATGTCCGGCTATATATAGAGGCTCATTGGTAATGGCTTCGTGAAGGCGGTAAATTCCCTGTGCACGATAATCTGACAAATCTACGGGCTTAGCGAAGCGGGCCGTGGCAAGTCCAAGCTGCAGCAAAGGCATGGTGGGTGCAGGCAATCCACAACCATCGATCCCCATTGGATATTGTTTAAGATCGATATCAGCGAGATCGGAAAGTATATCCATCGATAATTGTTGCAATGGATGTTCGGCCAGGTGGTAGTTATCCAATGGCATATCCAAATGCAGAGCCGTGGTTAAAAATCCGATGTGCTTGCCTGAACAATTGTGATGAATTCGACAGCCATGTTGCCCGGAAGCCAGCAATTGGTGGGCGCTTTCAGTATGTTCAGGTAGTACCGCACCACAGGCTAAATGATCCTCAGTTAATCCCAGGCGGTTTAGCCATGACTGCACCAGATTTTGATGCATTTGCTCGCCCTGATGAGACGAACAGGCTAGCGATAATTCTGCATCGCTTAGGGCGTATCGGTCACTGGCACCACTCTCAACCAGATGAATGGCCAGCATCGGTTTCAGAGCAGAGCGCGGAAATACCAGACTTTCGATATTGCCCCAGCTTTTTACAACGCCGCCCTTATAATCACACACGACGGCAGCACCAAAATGCCGACTCTCTACGGTAGCATTCCGTGTAACTTCGACTAAAAGCTCATAGGACATGCAGCAGGGCCCCCTAATCTGGATAAACCACAAGACTCTTTTCAGTGCCCCCTTGGGGGGGTATAAGTACCTTCACGAAATAATTTTCTACGTATTTTGTAGAAAATTATTTCTAAGGTGCTAAATATGCTCGTATCCAGTTAAATATTGAGTGATCACTTTACGGGGGCAGGTGAACATCGTCAAATACAATCACCGATAAAGATGAGTTTTTATCTGACGGCAACGAGCTTGTCGTCTGAGCCAGGTTGTAGATGAGGGGGGTAAGGTTGAGAAAGCTCTGGCAAGCCCATCTTCTAACATCAGTTCGATCACCTTATCGTAAGCCAATTCGTGTGCTATACCACAGGCTTCAGGGAAATAACTCGAACCATAGGTCATACCTGGTACCAGATTTGCTTCCATGAAAAAACATTCCCCCTGATTATTGGTTTTAATATCGATGCGTCCAAAGTCCCTGACACCCAGAGCATTAAAAGCATCAATAGCCAGTGTTGTTACGCTGTTTTTTACTTTATCATCGACAATGTCTATGAGTTTTTCTGAGTCATCTTTTTTAGTCTGCGCACCTAAAATTCTAAGTCCATGAGTTGATGTTGGCGGTATGACTTCAACAGCCGATACGAATAATTTCTTATTGCGCATTTTGATGACAGCAACGGTAAACTCACGGCCATCCATGTATTCTTCAACCAGGATGGGTTGATTGAATGTGTCGTATAACGACACTACTTTACTTTCGTAGTCTGTAAAGTTGGTTACAAATGATAAATCGTCAATTCCGTTTCCATTTGCCGCATCTAAAGGTTTTAAAAACAGCGGAAACATAATCGGTAATTCAGTTTCATTTTCATATTGTCCAGGGCTCGCTATAAAATAATTGGCCGTGTTAATGCCTTTGTTGATTAAATGCATTTTAGCGAGCACTTTGTTGGAATCAAATTCCAGAACATCCCTTGATGAACCTGTAAAATTAATTCTATGCCGGGCAAAATAATCAGACAACCAAATGTTTTCTTCATTGTTAACGGGAATATACTTTACCGCCAAGATGACCAATTCAGGTTTTCTCTTAACAACATCATCCAAACACTCTTTTGTTTTGCACACATTTAGCCTGACACTGTAGCCCATCCTCTGAATTGCGTCTAAAACACTGTTACAGGCCTTTAGCGTTCCAAATCCGCTCTCTTTTAGCGCTTCATTGGGTGTCGTTATTATTTCTATATGCATTGGTGTTTTCCGAGCTCAATATTTAGTTAGATTGAATGCATAGCAAAATGCCTGAGGTTTAAATTCAGGTGCGCACTACAGACAACAAGATGCGAAATGAAGAACTAGTTCACTCATTGCTTTATGTGATGAACTATGGATATATTTAGAAATTGATCGTTAGCCAGCGATGCATGGGTAAACAGATGAGCAAATGAATACACAGCTCTGTCACGCTGGTTATTATAGAATACCATAAACCGGAGAAAGATGGTGCTTTTTTATTGGAACACCGTATGACAACTAAATCTAAGTGTCCTTGCTTTATCTATCAATTATCTAAGCAAATGACTGCTTTTGGAGCAATCAGACGCGGCATGCGCTATTTTCTGCACAATATATCAAGTGCATACGTGATTGACGTGTATTGTAAACAGACACGGAAGACGTTGTTCCGACATTAATTAATTATACTTAAATAGGTTAATTTATTAGAATTAAGTTTTCGACTTTTTAATAGTATGAAGGTAACTTTCAGCACCCTTGCCGAAGGGTGTTGTATACCGGTTGGCGCTGAGCAGGGAAACCCATCAGCGCGTTACCGATTAATACTCCGCAGCTTGCTGCGGGGTAGTTTATTTCCTCGAAATTTGCTACGAATATTGTTGTTCTGACGATCTCTATGTCATCTGAAGTAGATGTTTACTTTCAGTCGTTCGATTCTAGTAAAAGACTGTTATGTGTCCATAATCGTCTTACATAAAATAATGGTACGCGAAGATAAATGAAACCAGACTAAAGGTTGGTAAATATTTATCATTCGGACTTATCGTTTAAGGCATAAATTTTATCTGTGATTATTTTATTAACGGAGATTAACATTAAGTTTTGCTCTGGATATCCGATAAAGTTGATGCGGTTGATATGAATATAACTTGAATACTATTGAGACGGGCCATTATCTATGCAGCAAAAACCAGCAATACTGATTGTTGATGATGCGGCGAGCAATCTTCAGTTGTTGGCGCAGTTGTTAAAAGATAATTACCGTATCAAAGTCGCCAACAGTGCTAAAAAAGCGTTGGAACTGGCGCAGTTAAACCCTGATCTTATTTTGCTAGATGTTGTCATGCCTGACATGGATGGTTATGAAGTCTGTAGACACCTGAAAAATGATGAAAAAACCAGAGAAATACCTGTGATTTTTATTACCGGAAAATCTTCATCTGAAGATGAAGCACGTGGATTGTTGTTGGGTGCAGTCGACTATATCACCAAACCAATACACCCGCCGATTGTCGCGGCTCGCATAAAAACGCATGTCACGCTTAAACGGCAGTATAAAAAGATACAGGATTTGGCCATGCGCGATCAGTTGACCGGGCTTTACAATCGTCACTACCTGTTAGATATCGCCGTCAGTAAAATGGCTTCTGTAAAGCGGCATGATCATCCCCTGAGCATGATCATGCTGGACATTGATCATTTTAAAGCCATCAACGATCAATATGGATATATAGCCGGTGATGTGGTGTTACGCGAGGTCGCCACAATACTGGGTGATCGTTGCCGATCCGAAGACGTCGCCGCCCGGATGGGAGGGGGGGAATTTGTCCTGTTACTTGATGATTGCGATATAAGCAATTGTCAGAACAAAGCAGAACAACTTCGTCAGGAGATAGAATATCTGATGCCAGAAAATATTACAGTCACAATTAGTTTTGGCCTAACTGAATACCACGCTGAAACTGATGGGTTTGAATCTTTTTTTAAACGTGCTGACAAGGCGCTCTATGAGGCAAAAGAAAATGGCCGTAATCAGGTTGTGGTTGGCTAAATAAGTATTCCGAATTCCTGGTCACTACCAGACTTTACGTTCGTGGTGAGATCCTGAACAAAGCCGAAGAACTCAGGGCGAACGGTTTTGACTGGACAGGAATTCAGAATATTAAAACAGGATATGGATGCCTTCGCTGGCGCCCGGTCTCGTATCTCCTGCATCCGTAACCTGAAAAATGCCATGAATAAAGCCCGGTGATTCAGGAATGAGAATAAACAATAAGCAGCCGGATGTTCAATATCAGTCCGGCCAACATATGAAAGAACTGGTCAGGCGTATTTTCCATGCCGGGTTGACGCGAAGCCTGCTATTCTGGTTTTTGCTGCTGGCGATGCTACCGTTGACCGTGGGCAGCTGGATTGCTTACCAACAGAGCCATGAGAGGCTCTATGCCGATGCGGTCCAGGCCATGGCTCAACGTACGGCTTTGCAAAGCCGTTTTATCGAAAACTGGTTGAGCTCTCGTTTTCTGGATCTACAGCGCCAGGCGGAAAACCAGAGCAATGTTCGTTTTCTGGAGCAGCTGGGGCAGGGCTTACACGCCAGCGCTAAAAGCCCGGCTGACTTTGTTGGTAGCCACCGCTGGGCGCGTATTGTTGAAGCCGATAAATCCGATCTGGCGAATTTGCTGCGTATCTATGACTATTACCATGATGTATTACTCATCGACAGGCAGGGTTATGTCCTCTTTAGTCTGACGGAAAAGCCCAAACAGGGCACCAACCTGTTTACCGGTCCCGACAAAGATAGCCGTTTTGCCCACACCGTACAGCAAAGCCTTGAGAGTGGGCAGACCCTGTTTTCTGATCTGCAACAGGGTGCGTCCAGTCAAAACATTGTTACCGGTTTTTTAACTACACCATTACGCGATGATAGCGGGAACAAGATTGGGGTGTTTGCCGTTCAGATTGATCTCGACGAAATCAATGATCTCATGACCGATCGTTCTGGCAGCGCCTCGACTGAGGTGAGTTACCTGGTTGGCGAGGATCGGTTATTACGTTCTACCATCAACAGCCAAGCAACTAGCCGTGTGCTGGAAACAAGGATTAGCATAGCGCAACAAAATCATTGGCGAAAAAAGCCTGGGCCACAGGAAACCCGTGATAATCAACGTGAAATGGCATCCGTTTACCCAGGTCTCTTTGGTCAGAATGTATTGGGTTTTCACCGTACAGTTAACCTTGGAAATATTGATTGGACGCTGATATCCGAAATTGACGAAAGCCAGGTGTTGGCACCTGCAACGCAGTTGGACCGACGGATAGTTTTGTTACTGTTCCTTACGTTCATTATTGTTCTATTCTTTGCGGTAGCGCTGGCGGGCAAGCTGGTGAAACCTCTTCGCCAGATGCTTGAGGCCAGCCAACAGATGGCTGAGGGATACTTTAGCCATAAAGTCATCGCAAATGGAAAAAATGAAATCGGCCAGTTGGCTGAGGCGTTTAACCAGATGCTGGTTTCGCGTCAGGAGCATGAGACGGCACTAGAAGCGAGCATCCAAAAAAGCCAACATGCACTTGATGATTTAGCAGAGCAGAAATTTGCCCTGGATCAACATGCGATTGTGGCGACTACTGATGTTAAGGGTACTATCATTTTTGTAAATAAAAAGTTCACCGCGATTAGTGGTTATAGTAATGATGAGCTGATCGGCCAGAACCACCGCCTGCTCAACTCTGGTTATCACTCCAGGGAGTTCTTTCAGGATATGTATCACACCATTGCTAATGGCAAAGTCTGGCATGGTGAAATTTGTAATAAAGCCAAAGATGGACGTCACTATTGGGTCGCTACCACCATCGTCCCATTTCTGGGGGCGAATGGAAAACCCAAAACCTATATCGCCATCCGCGCCGACATCAGCGAGCGCAAGCAGACCGAAATGGAACTGGAGGAGAACAGGGCTCGCCTTGAGCTGGTGATCAGTAGCACTGGTGTTGGCATCTGGGATTGGAATGTTCAAACGGGTACCGTGGAGTTTAATGAGCGTTGGGCTGAAATTGCCGGTTACACCCTTGAGGAGCTGGCGCCCGTCAACATTGATACCTGGATGAGGCTGGCGCATCCTGATGATCTGCAGGAATCTGGGGTCTTGCTGGAGCAGCATTTCAACGGCGAGTCCGCTGGCTATACCTGCGAAATGCGTATGCGCCACAAGCAGGGCCATTGGGTCTGGGTCCTGGATACCGGCCGTGTCGTGGAACGTGATAAAGAGGGCAAACCCTTGCGCATGATCGGTACTCACCTGGATGTTACTGAACGCAAGCGGGCAGAAGAGGCGTTGGTTGAGGCCCGAGATGCAGCAGAAGAGGCGGCCCAGCATAAATCAGAGTTTCTGGCGAATATGAGCCACGAAATCAGGACGCCCATGAATGGTGTGATTGGGATGACAGGCTTACTGCTGGATACCAGCTTAAGCCCTCAACAGCGCACCTATGCAGAAGCAAGCATGAATTCTGCAGAAGCCTTGCTTGTCCTCATCAACGATATTCTTGATTTTTCCAAAATCGAAGCAGGCAAGCTGGAGCTGGAAAAGGTCCCATTTGACTTGCAGGCACTGGTGGAGGATGTTGCGGAGTTAATGGCCATCAAGTGTCGAGGTAAAAATCTGGAGATGTTCTTGCGTTACAAACCGGGCACCCCGCGCTTTATGATCGGTGACCCAGGACGAGTCCGGCAGATCATGCTTAATCTTTTGAGTAATGCGACTAAATTTACAGAGCAAGGACATGTGTCATTGACAGTAGAGACAGACAAAATATCAGGTGAAATAAGACCTATTCGGATCTCTATCCAGGATACCGGCATTGGCATTCCGGAAAATAAACAGGCTCTCATATTTAATCAATTCGATCAGGCGGATGGTTCGACAACACGTAAATTTGGTGGTACTGGGTTAGGTCTGTCGATATCAAAACAATTGGCTGAATTGATGGGAGGCACAATCAATATCGAAAGTCGGCAAGGCGAAGGGTCTACTTTTTCGTTTACGATGAATCTTCGTGAAAATGATGATGTAGACACTGCGGAAACCCCCATTCCTGATGATTTCTCCCCGTTTATCGGGCTCAATGCACTGATTGTTGATGATCTGGAAATCGCACGTATCATTTTAACAGAGCAAATCGCCGAACTTAATATGAAGGTTGAAGCTGTGGACTCAGGCAAAGAAGCTCTGGCCAGACTTAGATTGGCTGCCCGACAAAACAATCCTTTTAATATTGTGATTACCGATTATCATATGCCCGGCATGGATGGTGAAATGCTGGCGAAAAATATTTTGCAGGATGAATTGATAAAAGATACTGTACTGGTTTTCGTTACCTCATCGCCGCGTGCCGGGGATGGGGAACGTTTGAAGGCAATAGGCGTTAATGGTTATTTGACCAAGCCTGTATATCCATCCGAAATATCGAAAATTCTTTCTGTTATATGGATGGCTAAACAATCCGGCAGGGACATTCCATTAGTCACCCGACACACCATTCAGGGAGAAAAAACGCGCACTCGAAAAAGAATATTGTTTGCTGATGTTCATATTTTGTTGGCCGAAGATAATCCTGTGAATCAGATGGTCGCCACAGAGATTCTTCAAGGATACGGGTGTACGGTGACACCCGCCGGAAATGGACTTGAGGTTTTGCAACTTGTCAACCAACGTATCTTCTTTGATTTGATTTTCATGGACTGCCAGATGCCGGAAATGGATGGCTTTGCAGCGACCAAGGAGGTTCGCGAGTATGAGGATAAAATGGAGTCAGAAAAGACGCCGATCATCGCCTTTACAGCCAATGCGATGCTGGGCGATAAAGAGAAATGTTTGGCGGTAGGTATGGATGACTACCTATCGAAGCCGGTGACTCATGGCGCAATGGAAAAAGTGCTTTCCAGGTGGCTGTCGCACAAGGTAGTTGATGAATCAAATAATCAGGATCTTAAACAGGTCGAACAACACGTAGTTCAGGAATCAGGAAGCGAGCCCCAGGCATTAGTGGTCTGGGATAGAAGCGATGCGCTGGCTCGTATGGGGGGCAGGGAAAAAAGCCTGGCTTTACTAATCAATCTGTTTATGGATGATATCCCTCAACATATTGAAAACTTGCAGCGCTCAATAGACGATAATCAGCCTGATGAAGCCTCTAATCTGGCGCATATGATCAAAGGTGTGGCGGGCAACCTGAGCGGGCAAAAAGTCCAGCAGCTGGCAGGGGCGCTGGAAGCGGCCGGTAAGCACGGTGACGCGGACAGACTTCACGTGCTGTGGCCGGAATTTTTCGAACAATACCAGCAATTGCATGATTGCCTGCAACAGGCGCTAGACGAACAGAAACCGGAACCGCAGGTACAAAATGAAACGGTTTATGCAACAGAACTGTTATCGTTGAGCACACAATTGCAACAACTGGCTCAAAATTTACAACAGGGTGATTATATCGATCCGGAATCGATCTCGGTGTTTAATTCGTTATTGCCCGCCGATCAGCAGCAAAATTTGCTGCAACTAAAAGCACAGATCAGCCAGTTTGACACAGAGGGCGCGATGGAGACATTAAGGTTAATAGCTTCTGAGCAGAAAATAAGCCTACCCATCGTGGATGGCGCGGCCTGAATGTCAGGAAACAAATAATAACGAATTCACGGTTTTGGAATGGTCAAATAATGTAATCGCACCCCATCTTTCTTATCCCGGGTCCAGCTTAAGATAGAGCCTGCTCATAAAGTCTAACGTATTGATATTGCAAACAGACAGGGGATTAAAAACCAGGTAGGGTGGGCACGGGCTTTGTGCCCACATGTTACTTTAATTCCCCGCGTGGGCACAAAAAACGTGCCCTACGCTAGTAAAGTGGACGGGTATTTGGAACGGCTATTTAGATGGATAAAGTGTAATTATTATGTCTCGTATGGCTTATTTAAGAACCGGTCAGCAATCCTGTTATGATCCGGTCGGCCGGGAAATAGAGTGTATTGGCAGTGGACAGGATGCTGAGTTTAAAAC